>USJQ01000177.1 GCA_900554985.1 uncultured Collinsella sp.
TTTGATGGGCGAGGGCAATATCGCAGAACTCGAGGCTTGCGGGGTGAGGCTATCGATGGTCGACCAGTCCTACTTCGTACGCGACTACCCGATCTTTGGCTTGGACCCCGCCGAGCGGAGTTTTACGTGTCTGGGCACGGAGGATAACGGACGCTTGCGCTTGCGTAAGTTGGTGGCCGAGGTTCGCCCCGAACTTGTTCCGAGGGCGGCCCGGATTTTGCTTAAGGCGGGCCGATGCGATGCGGCGATGGGCCTGGCGGACGCTTTTTTGGACCGTGATGCGGTCCTTGAACTTGCTGGGCAGTATGGGGTCGATCTGGCTCTGACGGGGCACGGGGCCGATATCTGCCGAGCAGCGCTGGGCACGATCGATGCCGAGGATCCGGCTCCAGAGCCAACGCCTGCCGAGGCGCTTGGCGTATATCTGGCAGCGGTCAGCGTGTCCAATACAAAGCTCGCTCGCTATATGGCATCGGTCATCGAGCGCGGGGGCGAACGGGCGGCCTGCGAAATAGACCCTGTTTCATGGAGGGTGGCCCAGACACTGACGGCTGTTTGCTATGGGGACAACGGGCTTGGGCTTCCTACGAACCTGACCGTGCCAGAAATCGAGACATCCCATACCGCACTCGATATGTTGTCCGCGCATATCGAGGTCAAGCGCTGCCTGACCGAGCGGGGAGATGACGGCGGCGTTCTACAGCAGCTCAAAACGAGCAAGGCCTACGACTGCGAGCTCGACATCGCGGGGATTGTTATACGGGCCGACAGCATGCTGGTGGAGCTTTTTGACGGGTCGTTTGCGGGAACCGACGAGCGCGACGACGAGATGACGGTGGTGCGGGAGGCGCTCGACGTACGTGGGCTTAAGGCGATGGCTATCTGGGTGCGCATGGTGTTGGCGGCACGGCGGCTCCTTTCCGGCTTGCCGGTAACCGACGACGCGGCATTCAACGAGCTCGATCGTTTTGCCGTGCGCATGCGCGACAACCAGATTCAGCTGTTTGGCCTGTTGCTAGAAGGCTGGCAGTCGCTGGCAGAGGGACGGCCGGTTAATGCAAAGTTCCGTGCGGTCCAAGTGCTCAAACTTGCCGAGGAGTCGATTGCGTACATGCGCGATAACGCATTGCTGTTGGAGCGCGCGGCGTATCTGCGTAACACCTCGATGGTTTCGGTACGCGAGGAAGCGGAGTTGCTCGATATAAGCCAGACGCAGGTTGGTGGTGCAGAAGCCTGGATGGTGGCGCTGCATTTGGCTTGCGCGGGGCGAGATAGCGATCTTGCGGCCTGGATGTCCATGAATCGCGCGGGGATTCTGGAACCATCGTATCGGCTCTTTGCGCGCCTTGCCATGCATTGTCTGGGCGAGCCGGCGACCAGGATTCGCAAGAAGCTTCCCGTGCGCGAGCTGTCGCGGTACTCGCTGCGCGACGATTTGGAAGGGGAGGGCGAGCGCCTGTTCCAGGCTGGCGAGGTTGAAGCCGTTGATACCATCGACCATATCGAGATTCGCATGTTTGGTGCGTTCCGCGCCGAGCGCGACGGGTTTCCCATCACGGACAAAATGTGGCGCCGCAAGAAGGCGGCGACGCTTGCCGAGCGGCTTGCACTGGGCATGGATGCGCTCGTCGACCGCGAGACGCTGGCAATGGAGTTGTGGCCCCATGCCGAGTTCAATAGCGCCCGCAACAACCTGTACTCGACGATATCGCGCTTGCGGTCGGCTTTGGGACCGACGCCGGATGGCAAGTCGTGTGTGCTCATCCAAAATGAATGCATCGGACTCAACGGCGACTACGTCAAGACCGATGTGCGGCTGTTTGACCAGATAAGCCGCGAGGTTTTGAGAAATCGC
Source organism: uncultured Collinsella sp. (assembly GCA_900554985.1). GTDB lineage: Bacteria > Actinomycetota > Coriobacteriia > Coriobacteriales > Coriobacteriaceae > Collinsella. Next base: position 1,856 of record USJQ01000177.1, read on the forward strand.
ACGGGTGCGCGCGGGCCCCATTTAGTTGAGCTGTGCCTTAAGATTGAGCAGCTTTATGCCGGACCGCTGTATGTTCCCAATGGCTGTAATCCAACCTACTTTTTGCGCATGCGGCGCATTATGCAGTCAAAGTACATCGATTGCATGATTAAGGGGGCAAATGCCGCTCTAGAAGAAAACGACCTGCAGTCGGCGATTTGGCTGGCGGAGTCGGGGCTTCGGCAGGAAACGGCGCGTGAGGATATGGTGCGCTGCGCCATGCGCGTCTACAGCGCGGCGGGGCGGCGGCGCGATATCGTCGAGCTGTACAGCGGGCATATGCACCATCTGAGGGAGCAGGTCAATGGCGTGCCCGAGCCCGAGACGCGGCGTCTATACGAGCGCTTGGTGGAGGGACGGCTCAATCGCGTGCTGGTCGAGCGATAAAAAACGGGCGCCCGAAGTACTTGGGCACCCGTAAGCTTGCTATGTGTTGGCTCGCCGGATCATTGGCTCTTAGACGAGCTTGATCTTCTCGATGTCCTTGCGCGAGGACTCGCGATACAGCGAGAACTTGCGGCCGATGACCTGGACGACCTCGGCGTGGCAGCGCTCAGCGAGCTCTTCGGCGGCCTCGCGGGCAGAAAGGCTGGAGCCATCGAGCACGGAGCACTTAACGAGCTCGTGCTTCTCCAGGTAGGCGACCGTCTGCTCGACGGTGCCCTCGTTGACATCGGACTTGCCGATGATGATGGCGGGGTTGAGGTGATGGGCCATGCTGCGAAGCTGCTTGACCTGTGCTCCTGTCAGTGCCATGGGTTCTCGCTTTCTATGTATGGGGCGCCCCGCGACGGGGCCTTAATCTACGTGAGCTGTCCCACGATAGCGCAGGAACGGCGCGGTGTGGAGCGCGTTTGCCCAGTTCAAAAAGAATGCGGATGCCGAGCGAGTGGGCGGTGCGGGCTGCGAACAGGCTATGAGCTGGGCGCAGAGACCGGCTCCCATGCAATAAACGCCCAACGAACCTTGCGGACATGATCGAGCATATAGCGCCCCTGCGGCACGCCCTTGGAGCCCGGCTCACCGGCATGGGGGTTCTCAATCATGTGTTGAGCGATGTAGTCGCGCAGGCGGTCGATCTTATCCTCGTTGCCATGCTCGAGCATACGAGAAAAATCCGCCACACCTGCTTCAAGGCTGTCGAAAGTATCGCGACGAGGCGATTCAAAGTACGTGACCTGCGGCAGCGCACCCATCTGAATAAGGATATTAAAGGCATACACAAAGCCATTGCTGCAGGTAACCGAGGCGCCGATGGCGTTCATCAGATGCAGGTCATAGCGCGGGCTGGAGTTGGCGACCATCGTGACAGCACAACGCCGACGAGCCGTACGATCAAGCTTGGCAAGCGCACCTTTTAGATTAGTCGTCGTAACCGACCGACTGGCAAAGGCAACATCCACCGCCTTTGCGACCGGTCCAACCAAATCCCAATCATCATCCCAAGCAAGCTCAAGCGGCGTAATGCGATCCTCGAGCCCATAGTACTCAATGCCAGCATCAAGCGTGCCCAACATGGCAGGGGAAAAATCAGCTGCAATCACGGGATGCCCGTCTTGCGCAAGCGGAATAGCAATCGACCCAGCTCCACACCCCATATCGAGCACCGACTCGCCGGGCTCAAGTGCCAACAGCTTTATAAAATCCCGAGCATAAGGGGCAGTCTCAAGAGGTCGAAAATGTCGAGCTCGCTTATCCCATTCAAAAGAATCATCAGCC
>USJQ01000178.1 GCA_900554985.1 uncultured Collinsella sp.
CGCTTGATGGTGCCCTCACTCATAAACAGCTCGGCCGCGATCTCGCGGCGGCTCTTGCCCTCGCAGGCAAGGCGCAAAATCGACAGTTCGACATCGTCGAGTGCCGCCGTGCCCGAAAAAATGCTTTCGGGCGGCTTGGGAAACGTGCAATAGCCCGCCAGCGTGGAGCGCATCACGGCGAACAGCTCGTCGATACCGACGTTCTTGTACACAAAGCTATCGACGCCCGCCTCGCGAGCCTGATCGACAAAGGTGATCTCGGGCATGCCGGTCATGATAATGATGCGACACTCGGGCAGCTGCTCCTTGATGCGCGCCGCCGCCACGATGCCGTTGGAATCATGCTCGGTGCATACGTCCATCAGTATCATGTCCGGACGCTCCTTGAGCGCGACGCCCAAGGCCTCGGAGGCATCGGCGATCGCGGCGGCGACGGTCATATCGGGCTGGTCGCCAACGGAGCGCGCCAGGCTCTCGCGCAGAATGGCCTGGTCTTCGACTATAAGGACGCGGATCATGAGCTTCTCCTTTGGGACGTGTCGTTGGCGTTAAGCGGAATGGACACCGCAAGCGTAAAGGGCGGGGCGGCGTGGACCTCTAGGCTGCCGCCCAGATTCTGTGCGACATGCCTCATGCCTGGGATACCCGTTCCCTCGCGATACGATACGGGTGCAGGCGCGCCGTCGTTAGAAACGGTCATCCGCGCAACAGCGCTGTCTTCCGACGTCTCCCGCCACAGGCGCACATGGACCCGATGGGCCTGTGCATGCTTGGTGGCATTGGTCGAGGCCTCACGGATAATCTGCAAAAATGCGGCGGCGACACGCGCGTCCTCAGGCAGCGCACCCTCAACATCGATCTGCACACTCACCAGGCCAAAAGCATGGACAATATCACCCAGCTGCTCTGCAGGCTCGCTGGCACCGCCACTGCGCAAATCGGCGGCAATTGAGCGCAGCAGCGGGTCGATCTGCTCGAGCGACTCGTCATCCAGGCGCCCCTCCTCCAGATAACGATGGAGGATGGACAGGCGCTGCCCGATCACGTCGTGCACGCGAGCGCGCATACGCAGATAGGCCGCATTGTCAGCAACTTTTTTGACTTCTTCGATCTGGGCTTGGAGCTCTTGGCCCGCAAGCTCAAGCAGGTGGTTGGCTTGCGCTAGGCGATCATGAGCATGCGCATACTCTGTTACATCCAGGCCGATAATGCGCTCAAAGAGGCGGCCCGAAACCATAACGTCATCGTGCACAAACAAGCGAATCTCGGCGGGAGAGACCTCGACCACCGCACGCGCCTCACCAAAGCGGTCCAGATTAATCCGCACACGGTTCCTGCTGCTTTCGGGCATTTGCATGCTAAGTTTGCGCAGGTCGTTCCATGTGCTGCTCATGTCGCGCAGATCGGTTGGCATATGAAGTTCCACCAGGTTTTTGCGCATGCAGCGGTTCATGAGCAGCGGACGGCCCCTCGGGTCCAGATACAGGATGCCCACGGGAATCACGTTGATGGTTTCAATCGTCGAGAACGCAGTGATATCTTCCTGGCGGTTACGGACGTCCATCAAGAGCGCCGCGATGGAGCGGAACAGGAAGAACGCTCCCTCTGCGATAAGGACAACGGCCCACGCCGAGCCCATGGCAAAAACCACCGGCGGTGTCACGGCGCCAACAAGCAGCAGCTCGGCCAGCATGACGGGGCGACGATAGTGCACCATAAGCACCACGCCGTAGGCAAAGATCGCGGCATCGAGCCACAGCACTCCGCCCATTGCCCTGGCGCAAACATTGAGCGGCGCCACCAGATACGAGCCAGACGACGCGAATAAGATGAGCGCCGAAATCATCAGGTGAAGCACAAGGCTCGCCTCGTAGGCGCAAATCACCTTACGGTTATAGGACGAGCGGCGCGATGCGATGAGCGGGACGTGGATCGTCTGCAGACACGCAGCCAGGGCAAAGACAACATCGAGCGCAACGATTTGGGGAAGGATGAACGAAATCTGCATCGTCACTCACCCGCCCTCGGCATCAAGACGATCATGCGCAGCTGGCCGGACTCGCCCTCAAGGCGGTATGCCACGTTGCGCCCTTGCAGAGCGCTTTCGAGCTCTTGCGCAGCGGGCGTCTGCGAAAGATCTTCATCATCGTTGGAAAAAAGCGTGGCGCGCAGCTCGACACTGCACCGGTCATGGTCGCCCAAGTGATACATAAGCGCTGGATGGTCGGTGGTGTAGGCAAAAAACGCAAAGTCATACACGCAGTCGTACAGGGCACTTACCATACCGGCGTGCATCGGGCGCCGTATGGCGATAATCGAAGCGCAATCGACATCGATGGTGCGCAGGTCGCTTGCGAGCTCATTGGCAATGAGCTGAATGCGGTCGCGATCAAAACCGCTCTTCCCGTGTTGTGCCAACGTGAGCGACCCTTTGCGCTTGCAATAGGCAACGAGCATCTTGGCGCGCTGCAGCATGCGGTAACGCTCGCGCGAAGACGCCTCGTCGGTCAACGGTGGCAGCGAGCTCAGCAGGTCGTACATCTCATCGAACGCACGGGCAAGCGCCTGGTCCACGTCTTGGACCAGCAAGGTCTCGGCCTCTTGATCTGCCAGATGCGTCTTAAGATCGTAATCGGCCGTGAGCAGCTCATTTTGGCGCTGCAGCTCCATACGACGATGTGCCAGTTCACGGTTAAGCTCGTTAAGTTCCGACACGTCTTGGGCAAGCAGGGCCGATCCGCCCAGCAGCGGAAAGGCACGGTACATCACATCGGGATCGGACACCACGGCAAAGGCATGGGCATGCCCGTGTTCCTGGGCCCGAAGCTCTTCGCACACGCCCGCCGGCATTGGCTTCGACACCGGTGTGGCATAGACTTCCTGCAGGTCGCGCGTTAGAACTTTGAGGTCGAGCGGCAAGGTGTCGAAGATGCCGGCGATGTCGTGATATGACGGAATGACACCGCAATCGAGACAGATTTCCATCGCCACCACGCACAAGACGCAATAGACGAGCGAGAAGTTGAGCCTCCATGCCCAGGGCACACGCAGAGCATACGAGATGGCAAAGAACGCAGCACCCAACAAAACAAGCGCCGCCGTGCCCGAAAAGCGCTGAATGCGAAAGGACGAGGACCGACCCACCAGGATAAAAAAGGCCGCGAAGTTAAAGGCCGTCCACACCAAGACAGCGAAATAGCCCCAGCCATATGTGTAATCGTTGCTCCAGGTGTCGCTTGCACGGTCAAAGTGGAATACCTGCCGGTGGAAATCGTTGGTGAGCACAAAACCGATAAGTAGGATGGCCACGACCCACAGGATGCTGCGATAGCGACGCCCCATACGGTGCTGTTCCACGCCCGCGAGGCGCAGGCCGCACAGCTGGTAGAGCAGCGGAATGAGCGTCATGGGCACGTAGTACAGGTACCACAGGATCGTGGCGTAAACCGGTGTGAACGACTTGTATTTGAGGATGACCTCAATCATCCAGAGGGCGCAGAGGGTGGCGACGGCAACAAGGCGGCGGCGCAACACATAGTCCAAACAGCGCAGATAGACCGATACGCCCCAGATCGAAGATATAATTGCGGCGACAAGCAGCGGGAGAGAG
>USJQ01000179.1 GCA_900554985.1 uncultured Collinsella sp.
GAGCAGACCGGCGTGTGCGAGAAGATCCTCGCCCGCTGGCCGCACAAGATCGAGTATCACAACGACATGTCGACCGGCTACAAGTACCGTGAGGTCACCGTCGGCATGCGCGGCGATGTGCCCGACGATGAGGTTCAGGCCATCCTGGACGAGGCCGGCTGCGGTCTGATCTGGGCTTGCAACGGCCATCTGACTCACCTGTCCAAGCCGACGACGCTCGAGCTCGATCGCGTCGAGGACGGTCGCGCATTTAACATCAACCCCGCGGGCCTCAACAAAGGCGTCGCCATTGCGCGCTTCTGCGAGCACCTAGGGATCGAGCGCGAGGAGACGCTCGCGCTCGGCGATTCCGAGTCCGACTTCTACATGGCCGATCACGTGGGCACGTTCTGCCTGGTCGAGAATGGCCTGACGAGCGCCGGCGCGCCCGAGTTCCTGGCTGCTTGCGAGAACGCTTTCGTTACGCGCGGCAAAACTGTCGACGGTTGGGCGGCGACGGCAGAGCTGCTGGTCGCGGCGCGTTCGTAGCGCGGCGCCGCCGCACTTGGACATGTCTTTTCGAGAGAGACTGGTGAGGTAATGTCCGATATCGAGAATCCGGCAGGCGACACGCGCCCGATTGGCGTGTTCGATTCTGGTTTGGGCGGTCTGACGGTTGCGCGCGCGATTGCGACGGCGTTGCCGCACGAGTCCGTCTACTACTTTGGCGACACCAAGCGCTGCCCCTACGGCACCCGTACCGAGGATGAGGTGCGCTCGTTTGCGTTGCAGGCGGGCCGTTGGCTTTCGAAGCACGACGTCAAGATTATGGTCATCGCCTGCAACACGGCGACCGCTGCGGCCTTGCGTCTGGCCCAGCAGGTGCTCGACGTTCCCGTGATCGGCGTGATCGCGCCGGGTGCCCGTGCGGCAATCAACAGCACCCGCACGCGCCGGGTGGGCGTGCTCGCCACCAACCTCACCATTCGCTCAGGCGCTTACACGCGTGCCATTCAGGACCTGGATGCCGGCGTCGACGTATACGGCTGCCCGGCTTCGAGTTTTGTCGAGGTTGTCGAGCACGAGCTCGCCTCGGGTGCGCATCTGCAGGAGCAGTGGCTCGAGAACGAGGACATCTTCGATACGCCGGCCGTGCGAGCGCTGGTCGGCGCCACGGTTGAGCCGCTGCGCGATCGCGGAATCGATACCGTGGTGCTCGGCTGCACGCACTTTCCGCTGTTGGTGGGACCTATCCGCCATGCGCTGGGGCCTGGGGTGCGCGTCGTGAGTTCCGCCGAGGAGACTACGCGCGAGCTGACCGATATCCTCACGCGCCGTGAGCAACTGGCGGGCGACGCTGCCGAGCCGCAGCATCGCTTTGCCACTACGTCTGACAACATTGCCGAGTTTGCGGTGGCGGGTAGCTTTATCTTTGGCCAGCCGCTCAAAAGCATCGAGCATGTCGATATCGACGAACTGAAATAGATGTAGGGTTACCGTCCAAAGACTTGCCCTCTTCTTCTGCCGAAAGGATATTTCTATGGAGTACATGCAGGTCAACCGTGCCAACGGCCGTGCCGCCAATGAGCTGCGCCCCGTCAAGCTCACCCGTGGTGTTATGAAACATGCCCACGGCTCGTGCCTGGCTGAGTTCGGCGACACGCGCGTGCTTTGTGCCGCCACCATCGAGGAGGGCGTGCCGGGCTGGCGCAAGGGTGCCAAGGCCGGTTGGGTAACCGCAGAGTATGCCATGCTGCCGGCATCGACCGGTAAGCGTTGCAAGCGCGAGTACGCCAAGCGTAAGGGCCGCTCCATGGAGATCGAGCGCCTCATCGGCCGCAGCCTGCGTACCGTCGTCAACATGAAGGCGCTCGGCGAGTACACCGTCACCGTCGACTGCGATGTGATTCAGGCCGATGGCGGTACGCGTACGGCGAGCATTACCGGCGCCTGGGTGGCGCTGCACGACGCCCTCGCCATGTGGGTCGAGGCGGGCAAGATCGAGCGCATCCCGCTCACGGGCCAGGTTGCTGCCATCTCTATGGGCGTTGTCGACGGCAACACCCTGCTCGACTTGGATTATTCCGAGGACAGTCACGCCGAGGTCGACATGAACCTTGTCGCCACCGATACCGGTGAGATGATCGAGCTCCAGGGCACGGGCGAGCAGGCGCCCTTCGACCGCAAACGCCTCAATGCCCTGCTCGATTTGGGCGACAAGGGCATTGCCGAGCTCATCGAGCTCCAGCGCCAGGCCCTCGCCTAACCTGCAAAAAAGGGACAGGTTTATTTTGGTAGGTTTTATCCGCGGAGACGTCTAGACACAAGACTGCCGTTGATTGAGAGGGGAGAGGCGGAGGCCCTCGTCGCCCTCGGTGCGGCATTGCTATAGAGACAAGGAGACCACTCATGGCACTTGAGAAGATCGACATCGACACCCTCGACCCAGCGGCGACCATTGTCGTGGCAACGGGCAACGCCCATAAGCTCACCGAGATCGAGGCCATTTTGGGCAAGGTCATGCCCGAGGTTCGCTTTGTGGCGCTCGGCCAGCTGGGCGATTTTGAGGACCCCGAGGAAAACGGCACGACGTTTTTGGAGAACGCCATCATCAAGGCGCAGGCTGCCGTCGAAGAGACGGGGCTCATGGCCATCGCCGACGATTCTGGCTTGGTCGTCGACGCGCTTGACGGCGAGCCGGGCGTGTATAGCGCGCGCTATGCGGGCGTGCACGGAGACGATGCCGCCAACAACGCCAAGCTTCTCGTTAACCTGGAAGGCGTGGCGGACGAGGACCGCACCGCGCGCTTTATGAGCGTCGTTGCGCTTATCGACACGGATGGTCTGGTCACCTATGGCGAGGGCGCCTGCGAGGGCGTTATCGCACACGAGGGCCGCGGCGATCACGGCTTTGGCTATGACCCGCTGTTCCTGCCGGTCGACACGCCGGGCAAGACCATGGCCGAGCTGACGGCGGACGAGAAGAACGCCATCAGCCATCGTTTCCACGCGCTCGAGCATCTGTCCGCCAAACTGACGGGCGAGGAGTAGGCCGTGCGTGCGGTGGTGCAGCGCGTACTCAACGCCGGCGTGACGGTCGACGGCGAGTGCGTGGGCAAAATTGGGCGCGGCTATCTGGTGCTGCTGGGCGTGGGCCACGGCGACACGCGCGCCGAGGCCGATAAGCTGTGGGGCAAGCTCCGCGGCTTGCGCATTAACGAGGACGAGAACGGCAAGACCAACCTGGCACTTGCCGATGTCGACGGCGAGGTTCTCGTAGTGTCGCAGTTCACGCTGTTCGCCGATTGCCGTCACGGCCGCCGCCCATCGTTTACGGATGCCGGCGCCCCCGATGTCGCCAACGAGCTCTACGAGTACTTCCTGACGCTCGTTCGTCAAGATGTCGAACACGTGGCGCATGGCATCTTTGGCGCCGATATGAAAGTCGACCTCGTCAACGACGGCCCATTCACCATCGTCCTCGATACCGACAATCTGTAAGTAGCCAAATTAGCTACTTGCGCGTGGTCGCAACAGGGTGCTATAGTATTAGAGTTTTGTCTATCTTAGGGGTATTATCCCCTTTTTGAATTGCACCTTCTGGAGGCCCTGTTCATGGAAG
>USJQ01000180.1 GCA_900554985.1 uncultured Collinsella sp.
TACCGAAGCCGCATTGATATCGAAATCGAGATAGCGGAACTCATCGGCATCAAAGGTCGCAGTCGAAAGCTGCTGAGGCCGAGCGGAATAGTTACCGCTATTCAAAGAATCGTCCTCGTCAAACATATCGTCAAAATCAGACAAATGGCCAGATAGAATACCGGTCGTACGCACCATATCGGAATGAGCCAATAGCCGCGAAGCGCCAAAGACAAGCCCGATAATAAGCACAAACGCTCCGATGCCAACGCCCAAGCGAACCTTGGATTCATGCGAAAGCTTCATCATTCATCACCCTCTTTGGCACTCGGCTCAGCGGTGGCCGCGGCAGCTATGCCAGCGTCAACCGCAGCGGAAACGTCCTCCCCATTAGTCCTAGCGACCGCCGACGCCGGACCAACCTGGATATCCCCGCGTGCCCATTCACCATCGAGCGCACGCGCCACCCAGGGATAGATAGGAATCGTAAAGAAGATCAGTGCGGCAAAGGGGCCGGCACCAAACAGGAACATCAGCAAAAAGAACAGCAGCCAGCACACAGCCCAATACGGGAACGACTGGAACGGGCCCTTCGTCGGAGTCGAGCCAATCGCGCCGCCACTCGTCGCTTGCGCCGTCGCGGCGTTAGCCGCCTGCGCGCTCCAACTTGCCGCCTGCGCGGCCTTGGCCGCGGCATCACTTGCCTGTGTTGCCGCCTCGGTAGCACGCGCTGCCGCCTCGTGGGTACGGGCGCGCTCTGCCGCCTCGGCCTCGCGCTGGCGGGCGCGGTCCTCATTCTCAAACTCGATATCGTCCTCGATCTCATCACTCGGATTGAGCAACTCATCCAGGCTCACGCCATAGAGCTTGGCGAGCGAGATCAGGTTCTCGGTATCGGGCGAGCTCTCCGCGCGCTCCCATTTACTGACCGCCTGGCGCGACAGTCCCAGTTTTCGTGCCAGCCCTTCTTGGCTAAAACCTTTGCTGCGGCGAAGGTCGGCGAGCCGCTGCGCAGTTTCTACATTCATGGTTCCTCCTATGCGATGCCAGCCGTGCCGCCGGGCCGTTTTTGTTCTTAAGGCGCCTTGCACAGTTAAAAATCTATCCGCCACCGCCAAAAGCATGCCACCTATTCTAGTGAGATTTTTGACAACCGGCGGTTGCGGGCACATATGAGCTGCGGAAATGTGTCCAAACAAAGCAATGACCCACGGCTCGGTTGTCCCCGTTGCGGCGTTAACGGTAGTATGGTCGTACTGTTTATTCCGCACCGCCAACGGAGGGAGTCCCGCGCCGTGAACCGCGATTTCGCCTCATCGCTCATCCAGCTCAACAATACGTTCTATCGCGAGCACTCCGCCTCCTTTTCCGATACGCGCCAGGCCCCGTGGCCCGGCTGGGTGCGCACCATGGACATTGCGCTCGAACAGCTCAACGCCGCCACGATCGAGCATCCCGTCCGTGTCTTCGATCTTGCCTGCGGCAATATGCGATTCGAAAACTTTGCCGCCGGCGGCGCACTTGCCGCCAAGGGCGTCGACGGCACAAACCCCTCGGCAGATGCCAGCTGCCCGTTTGAGTTCTATGGCGTCGGCTCGTGCCACGACCTGGCCATCGATGCTCATGGCCACGCCCTGCGCATCCCCAACCTGCACTTCCAGGAACTCGACGTGCTCGATGCCCTCATGAAGCTCAACCCCGCCGAGACACCCGACGCGCTTTTCGACGCCCCGCTCGCTGACATCTCGGTCTGCTTTGGCTTTATGCACCACGTGCCGTCGTGCGAGTATCGCGTGCGCGTGCTCGACGCCCTGGTGCGCCAGACGCGCCCGGGCGGCATCATCACCATCAGCTTTTGGGAGTTTATGAACGACGAGCGCATGGCGCGCAAGGCCGTTCGTGCCGAGGCCCGCGCCGAGCTCACCCCGCCGTTTGAGGGTTACGATTCCGCGCAGTTTGAAGCCGGCGACCATCTCATTGGCTGGCAAAACGACCGCCACGCCTACCGCTATTGCCATCACTTTGACGATCAGCAGATCACCGACCTGGTGCGCGGCGTCCGTACGTTCTACAAGAGCGGCGAGGTCCCCGTGCGCGAGCTTGAGCGCTTCCATGCCGACGGTCGCAGCGGCGAGCTCAACCGCTATGTGATTCTCAAGCGTCTGTAGGCATCGACGACGCGCCGCCGAGCCGCGCCGCATCTTTCGGGCAAACTATGCCCACCTTCTTCCAACGCATTGCCGAAACGCGCAGCCATGCGTTTCGCATTTATGACCAAGGAGCCTCATGGGAGCCGTCCACGTTCGCACGCCTAAGAACTTTGTGCTCGAGGAGCGTCTGGAACGCTACGCCGATGCGATTGAGACGAGCCCCGAGGCCTATGCCGGAGATTGGCGCGAGGCTTGCGCGCCAGTTGGCAGCAAGCCCTTCGAACACCTTCACCTGGATCTTGGCTGTGGCAAGGGAACGTACCTCGTAGAGCGCGCGGCCCACGAGCCAAACACGCTCTTTATCGGCATGGACCAGGAACCCATCTGCATCGCTTACGCCGCACAGAAAATCTGCGAACAGGAGCTATCCAACGCACTCGTCCTGCCCCGAGGCGCCGCATCGCTGCCGCAGTTGTTTGCTGCAGGCGAGCTCGATGCCATCACCATCAACTTTCCCACGCCGCAGCCCAAGGCCAAGTACGCCAAAAAACGACTCGTCCATGTCGACCATCTGATGCTCTACCGCCCGCTCTTTGCAGCCGGCGCCACCGTCACGCTTCGCACCGACAGCAAGCCACTGCGCGACTACGCCCTGGGACAGTTTGCCGCAGCCGGCTACGACACGCTTTGGGTAAGTGACGACGTCCGCCGCGACCATCCCGAGCATCCCGAGACCGAATATGAATGCCGCACGCGCGAGATGGGTGCCGTCGTCTATGGCATTTGCGCCACACCCGGCGCACGGACCAGCGATGAACAGCTCGCGGCGGGCCGTGCGCAGGAGCAAAGTCTTGCCTGCTACCTGCCCGAAAACCTCGACGAGCTCACCTATGTACCCCTGGGCATGGAAGAAGCCGTCGAGAACTTTAGAAACCGCGCTCGCAAAGGCAAGAAGCACCTGCCGCAGGAGTCCTAGGGGCTTCTGATGGTCGCGGCATCGGCAAACAAGCGCAAATAAGCGCCAGCGAACGGTTCTCAAACCTAAGTGAGTAGACTTTTTAGCAATAGCCAAGCACAACCCGCATAGCAAAAACTAAAACCGCAGGTAGAGCCCTTGCGCAAAAGCCACGTGCTCGCGATATCGCAAAAAGTCTACTCACTTAGTTAGCGGCCGCCCCAAACAGCTGGGCAGAACGCCCATTTCCTGCATTTTCTTGCCTGCGAACGCATCGATGCGACGCTACGCCATAATAGTTGGCGGACAATCGCGAGAGAAAGCAACCACATGGCACAGACTACGACAGATACCGTCGCCAGCACCGTCTCCGGCGCCGGGGCCGCCAGCTCATTCTCGGGCGGCACGGGAACCGAGGCAGAGTTCGGTTCGCTCGGCGCGCTCTCCCCCACCTGGTGGGAGCCCGAAGACGGCAGCGAGCCCGAACCAT
>USJQ01000181.1 GCA_900554985.1 uncultured Collinsella sp.
CGGATTAGTTTTTCGTAGATTCCGCACGAGCCGGAAAGCACTCAATGTGCTTTCCGTGCGAGCAGGACTGTTCGCAGTAGCAAACTAAAGGCCAAGGGGCCCAGTCAACCTATCAGCAGCGATTACTCAGCAGCTAGTTGAATTTGAAGATCTTTGAGGCAAGACGGTATAGGCCGAGTGTGGTTTTGTCTCCGGCCCGTCCGCGCAGGTTGGTGAAGAAGCCGACCACGCCGTAGCGGGCACGACGATACATGCGCTCGTCGTAGGCCTTCAAATCATTCCACAGCGTCTTTAGGCGCTCGTCGGCGCAATCTTCCTCGGAAAGCTTGGTGAGCACCGAGCAGATCGCCATCATCATGGTGAAGTAGCCCATCATGTACGAACGCAGACGCGACGACTCAACATCGCTGTACAGGTGGTACGACTCCATCATGATACGCGTAACACGGAACTGCTGGTCCAGACGCTTGACCATCGTGGCCTCGTTGACACTCTGGCCCTCGCGACCGATAAAGTAGCGATAGAGGTCGATGTCGGCGTAGTACATGGTCTTGCAACGCGGCAGCGGCACGTAGGCGTAGATGTTGTCCACATAGAACGTGTGCGGCGGCATGGGAAGGTTGGACTCGCGCAGCACATCCGTGCGATAGCACAGGCTGTGCATGAGCAGATTCTGGTCCAGGCGGAAATGGCCGATCTGGTCCCAGGTAAAGATCTTTTTTCGAGGCAGGGCAAACTTGTAACCAATGGCCGTATGCGTACCCTCGTAAACCTTCTCGTACACGTAGTTCGAGATAAACAGGTCAACGCGCTGGTCGCGCTCTTCAAAGCCACGCAGAATCGACAGCATGGTCGAAAGGGCAGCGCTGTCAAGCCAGTCGTCCGAGTCGACAACCTTGTAGTAGGTGCCCTGCGCCTCGCGCAGACCCGAAAGGACGGCAATACCGTGGCCGCCATTCTCCTGGTGCACCGCGCGGATGATTCCGGGATAACGGGCCTCCCACTCGTCGGCCTTGGCGGCCGTCTCGTCCTTGGAGCCGTCATCCACCACGATAATCTCGATATCGGTGGCGTAATTGCTCCCCTCCAAGATGGAGGTAATGCAATGGTCCATGTCCTTGGCGGCGTTATATGAGGGAATACCGAATGTTATGACTTTATGCATGGCAGGCGATAATCTCATCCGAAAGATCAAGGGCAGAATTGGTCACGGCGTCCATATCGTAGTAACGATACTCGGCCAGACGACCCACCGGGTGGAAGTTCGTCAGGTTCTGGACGCGCTCAAGATAGCGCTCGTAGAGCTCACGGTTCTCGGGCTCCAGAATAGCGTAGTACGGCGTCTCGCCCGAGCCGGGCGTATATGCCTTGGAATACTCCTTCATGATGGTGGTCTTGCCGGGCAAAACCTGACCGGTCATGTTCTTGAACTCGGTGATGCGCGTATAGTCCTCGCTCGTGGTGTAGTTGACGGTGCCCACGGGCTGGAACTGGTCCATATCGAGCGTCTCGAACTTCATATCGAGCGTGCGGTACGGCAGCGCGCCCAGGTCGAGGTTAAACAGCTCGTCGAGCGGACCGGTGTAGACGATCTCGCCACCATAGACCTTGCCGTCGATCTTGACGGTGGTCTCGTCGATTTCAAAGAGGTCACGGGCGTCTACGTCACAGAATACGTCGATCAGATCGTGATCGAGCATATGCTCGAACAGCGCGGTATAGCCGTCCTGCGGCATGCCCTGGAAAGGAGCCTGCGGGAAGTAGCGATCGTCATCGCCCACAAAGACGGGAACGCGGCCGGTGATCGAGGGGTCGATCTGGTCGGGCGTCTGGCCCCACTGCTTCATGGTGTAATGCAAAAAGACATTCTCGTAGACATAATCGGCGACCTCGGCAAGATCCGGGTCGTTCTTCTTGCGCAGCTCCATAATGGGCACCTTGACGTCCTTGCCAAAGGTCTCCACGAGCTTCTGATACAGCTCCTCGCCGCGCTCATCGCCAAAGGCGAGCTTGAGGCTCGCATGGTTAAAGGGTACGGGCATGAGGGTGCCGTTGATGTTGGCGAGCACCTTGTGCTGGTAGTCCGTCCACTTGGTAAAGCGCGACAGGAAGTTATGGACGCGCTCGTTAAAAGTGTGATAGATGTGCGGACCGTACTCGTGGACCAGGATTCCGGCCTCGTCAGTGCAGTCGTAGGCATTACCCGCGATGTGGCCGCGACGCTCCAAAACGGCAACACGATAGCCGATAGTTTCGGCAAGACGGCGGGCGCAAACGGCACCGGCATAACCGGCGCCGACAACGATCATGTCGTACGCACCGGCATTAAAGCCTTCAGGCAGGCCTGAGGTAATCTGCATCGATACTCCTTGTCAAAAGCCACACGCTTTTTAACTGGGCTTTTTCTCGAACATACGTCGAGACATATTTATCAGAGCGATTATAGCGCTAATGCGTCCTATAATGAGCTTGCCACACAAGGAAAGCTCAAGCACCGCGGCGTACAAATTTGAAAGGTAAACCCGCTAGCAGCGGGTTTATTCGTGAACAGCCGGGCGCCTGGAGCTTAGCGAAACGCTTGTAAGGAGTAACATGAGCGATTTCCTAAACCGTATGAAGTCTGCCGCCAAGGCCGACCTTAAGACGATCGTCCTGCCCGAGGGCGAAGATCCGCGCACTATCGTCGCGGCCACCAAAATCATCGAGGAGGGCCTGGCAAAGATCGTCATCCTGGGCAACCCCGACGAGATCAACGTTCCCGGTGCTACCGTCATCGACCCGCGCAACGCCGAGAAGCACGAGGAGTACGCGCAGAAGTTTGCCGAGCTCCGCGCCAAGAAGGGCGTCACCATCGAGCAGGCTCGTGCCCAGGTGATGGACGCCACCTACTTTGGCACCATGATGGTCAAGATGGGCGACGCCGACGGCCTGGTCTCCGGCGCCTGCCACTCCACCGCCGACACCCTGCGCCCTGCGCTTCAGATCCTCAAGACCGCCCCGGGCACCAAGCTGGTCTCGGCCTTCTTCGTGATGTGCACCCACACCCCGCAGTTCGGCACCGACGGCACGCTGATCTTCGCCGACTGCGGCCTCAACATCAACCCGTCCTCCGACGAGCTCTCCGAGATCGCCATCGCCTCCGCTCACTCCTGGTCCACCTTCATGGGCAACGTCGAGCCGCACGTGGCCATGCTCTCCTACTCCACCATGGGCTCCGCCGGCGGCGAGGTCGCCAAGAAGGTCCAAGAGGCCGTGAAGTTCTGCAAGGAGAAGGCTCCCGAACTCGCCATCGATGGCGACCTGCAGCTCGATGCCGCTATCGTCCCCACCGTCGCCCAGCTCAAGGCTCCCGGCTCCTCCGTTGCCGGCAAGGCCAACGTGCTCGTGTTCCCCGACCTCGAGGCCGGCAACATCGGCTACAAGCTGGTTCAGCGCTTCGCTGGCGCCGACGCTTACGGCCCCATCCTGCAGGGCATCGCCAAGCCGGTTAACGACCTTTCGCGCGGCTGCTCTGCCGACGACATCGTGGGTGTCGTGGCCATCACCGCCGTCCAGGCTCAGATG
>USJQ01000182.1 GCA_900554985.1 uncultured Collinsella sp.
GCCTGCGCACTCGATGGATTCGGATGCCCGACAGAGGCTCCTTATGGCTGCTTCCTTCCGGACCTGACCAGATTCGGAACATGTCGTCATCCGAACCCATCGAACGCGCTAGGCGCTCGGTATATCTTACCCGCTCTCGCTCGCCACGGCAAGATAGCTAGTTTGGGACAGGGCTTTTTTGACTACTTTTTGGCTATCCAAGCTAAACCGAACGATCATTTTACTAGAGTCGGCCGAGGGCGTAGGATCGGGCGGCGGATTCCCCGGCGCAGATGAGGTTGGTTATGGCTTCCTGGGAATCGAGCGCCAGCTCAAGGCCCATGGGTCTGCGACAGACTGGCAAAACCAGGTCGATGCCCTGCCCATACACCGCATCCAGGTTGTCAGCACGACCGCCCACGACAGCGGCTACCGACTTGCCATATCGCTTGGCGCGACGCGCCACGCCCACCGGTGCCTTACCGGCGGCGGATTGCTCGTCCATATT
The DNA here is from genome assembly GCA_900554985.1 of uncultured Collinsella sp. GTDB lineage: Bacteria > Actinomycetota > Coriobacteriia > Coriobacteriales > Coriobacteriaceae > Collinsella. The sequence goes on from USJQ01000182.1 coordinate 488, forward strand.
GCCCTCGCCTGTAATGACCAGGTCGACATCACGCACGCGCTCATCAAACCCCACGAGATCGAGCACCGTCTCAACGCCCGAACGCAACTCCGCCCCGAGCGCCAGCAGCGCGGCACCCAGGCCGCCAGCAGCACCGGCACCGGGCACGCCGAGCACCGAGCCAAATGTCCGTGCACCCTCGGGCACGCGCAACAACCCCTGAGCCCGCGCCCCGGTAATCGCTGCATCGAGCAGGCGGCCGTAGCCGACCATCCAGCTGTCGTACCTGCTCAGCACCTCGGCATCACCCGTCGGCAGACCCTTCTGCCCGCCAAACACCGCCAGTGCGCCTCGACGCCCCACGAGCGGATTCTCGACATCGGAAAGCACGATGATACGCGCGCCATTCAGCGCCCGAAGCGCCGGTGCCAAATCGATACTCGTCACGTGTTCAAGGCCCGCGAGACCGGGGGCGATATTGCAGCCACACTCATCGACAAGGTGGGCGCCCAGCGCCTGCAGCATGCCGGCGCCACCGTCGTTGGTGGCACTGCCGCCCAGACCAATATAGATAGTCTTTGCACCCGCGCGAAGCGCACGAAGCATCAGTTCGCCCACGCCATAGGTTGTGGCCGCCAACGCCGCCGACTCCGTGCAAGGTGAATACCCAATACCCGCCGCCTCGGCCATCTCGATGACCGCGGACTCGTGCTCGCCGTCCACCAGCATCCGGGCAGACACGCGATAGTCCAAGGGGCCTGCAACCTCGCAGGTTGAAAGCTCGCCACCGCGTGCGGCGATGGCGTCGAGCGTTCCCTCGCCACCATCTGCCAGCGGCAAAGCGCCCAGCTCGGCATCGGGCCACACACGGCGCACGCCTTCGGCAACGGCCTCCTCCGCCTGCGCACTCGACACGCTGCCCTTGAAGGAGTCGATCGCCAGCAGCACACGGCGGGGCCGCCGCTGCACGGGGCCAAAGTCGACCGTCTCGTCGGTGAGATCTCCAACACCCGCGAGCGCCTCGGCGTGAGACGCATGCGCCTCAAGGTTCAAACCGCAACCGACGCCGTCGACACCGCGCAGGCCAGCAAAATAGCTGCTCAGCACTTCACGGCACTCGCCTGCCAGCACGCCGGCGGTCACATTAAACCGATGGTTCAGGCGCGAATCGGCATTGAGGTCGTACAGCGAACCCAGCGCGCCCGCCTTGGCATCGGTCGCGCCATACGCGCAACGCCCCACGCGCGCGTTAACCATAAGCCCCGCGCACATACAGCAGGGCTCGAGCGTCACGTAGACCGTGCAATCGGAAAGGCGCCAGCGTCCAAGCGTCTGAGCGGCGGCACACAGGGCCAAAAATTCGGCATGCGCCGAAGGATCCTGGTCGAGCTCGCGGCGATTATGCGCCCTCGCGACAATCTCGCCCGCGCGCACTACCACGGCACCAATCGGTACCTCGCCCACCGCAGCGGCGGCGCGCGCCTCCGCCAGCGCCTCGCGCATGAACTTCTCGTCGATTTCGGTGATCGTCATCGTTCGCCTTCCCTGTTGCAAATTCAAAACGATGCTATCATTACGACTCACGGAGAGATGGCAGAGCGGTTGAATGCGGCGGTCTTGAAAACCGTTGAGCGCGAGAGCGTTCCGGGGGTTCGAATCCCCCTCTCTCCGCCACCTTAGTGATTCACCGGCGTCATGGTGCGCTCAAACAGCGCATCGACCACGTCGGCTATCTCGGGTCGACGCTCAAGATCGTGACCCGACTCCCACCAATTTGTGAACAGTCGAATAATGCCACCGGCGATAAACTCCGATGTCGTCTCGAGCGAAACGGGCGCCAGGGCATCTTCGGCAAGCGAGCTCATCACACGCTCGCGGATGGAACGCGCAATGCGGTCGCAAATCATGCCGGTCAGCATGCCCGACATGCTGCTGGCCAAAAGGTTATCCATGAGCTGCTCATGCGCCAGAATCATATTCATGGCATCGTCAAAGACCTCATGGCGAAGCGCCCGTACGTCATCAAGCGGCTCCGCGTCCGTTGCATCGGTCCGGTTTTGCGGCAAGCCCGTCATAAGCTCATCGATATAGAAGGCAAAGTAATCGTTTTTATCGCGAAAATGCTTATAGAACGTCGTGCGGCGAATCAGGGCCCGGTCGCAAAGCATGGCAACCGTCAAATCCTCAAACCGATGCTCTTCCAAGAGCTCGGTAAAAGCATCGAACAGGGCACGATAGGTTTTCTTGATGCGAAGGTCCATCCATATCGCCATCCTCAAGGTGTAGACAGCATTCCTTAATTTGTCGCATATCTTACACCTGTACCACCCGTTCCATATTGGCGGCCCCTCCTTGGCGGAAACATAACGCTTACCGGAAAGTTCGGTATCGCCAAAGGTTGCGGGTATACTAGTAGCGTTACACCAACGGCAGCCGGCGCAAAACGCCGCTGCCATTCGAAACGGAGACATCATGCTTCCCGTCATCATCGGTATCGTTGTTGTCGTTGTGATCGCCAGCGCCATCGCCGGCATCTACAACAACATGGTCACCAAGCGCAATCGCATCGATAATGCCTGGCAGAACATCGACACGCAGCTGCAGCGCCGCAACGACCTGATCCCTAACCTGGTCGAGACCGTCAAGGGCTACGCCAAGCACGAGCAGGACACGCTCGCCGCCGTAGTCAACGCGCGCAACGCCGCCGTGAGCGCCACCACCCCCGAGGCCAAGATGGAAGCGGACAACGTGCTGACCGGTGCGCTGCGCCAGCTCTTTGCCGTCGCCGAGGCCTACCCCGACCTTAAGGCAAATACCAACTTTACGCAGCTCCAGTCCACGCTCGAGGACACCGAGAACAAGGTGAGCTACGCGCGCCAGAGCTACAACGATTGCGTGCTCAGCTACAACAACGCCATCCAGACGTTCCCGGCTGTTATCTTTGCCGGCATCTTCCAGTTTAAGGAGCGCCAGGGCTTCGAGGCCGCCGAGGCCGCCCGCCAGGCACCAACCGTCAAGTTCTAGTGAGCCGTTGACGCATCCACAACCGTTTTTGCATAAACCGCCCCGTCGAATGCATACTTCG
>USJQ01000183.1 GCA_900554985.1 uncultured Collinsella sp.
GTTCGTCCATGCACACAAGGAAAACGAGGAGATCTATGGCGTGCTCGAGGGCGCAGGCTCGGTCACGATCGACGGTGAGGATATCGAGCTTGCGGCCGGCGACTGGCTGCGCATTTCCCCCGCTGCGCATCGTCAGTTCCGCGCCGCGTCCGACTCGGGGATCACATACGTCTGCATTCAGGTCAAGCAGGGATCCCTCGATGCCTTCACGGCCGACGACGCCATCATGTTCTAATTCGCGATTAATCTGCAAGGGGCCGATACCGCTCGCATGCCTCCTTCGGAATAGGCACTGAGCAGCTCCTGGGCGTGAGCGAACTCGGGTCCCCGCCTCCAACCAAGTAGGCGGTTGACCGCGAGATTTCCCTGGACGTTGTGGACGAAGAGCAGATAGGCGTCCTCGCGCGAAAGCCCAGTCTCCTCCATGATCGAGGGAACCATCTGCTCGGCGCCGCGCTCGACGACGCGCTGTGCCACCCGGGCGTACGCGTCGTCATCCGAGTAGAGCAGATAATAGTCATCATTTGCCGGCGGGCGCTGGCAGAGGGCGCCCGCCTCCGTTCCCTCAAGCGGCGGCACCGCCGCCAGGGCCTCGTCGATAAGTTCGTCGAGCAGCGCGAACTTGTCCTCGTAGTGCAGATAGAACGTGCCGCGGTTGATATCGGCGCGGCGGCAGATATCCGCTACCGTCATCTTCGCGAAGCCAACCTCGGCCAGCAGCGCAAAGAACGCCTCCCGTATGACCGAGAGCGTATAGCGTCGGCGACGGTCCATCTTCCCCGTTTCCATTGCCCCTCCAATTGCAACGCTCGACAATGCCCAGCAAACGTTCGTTTATCGACAGCAGCCTGAAGCTGTTCATTGCTCTCGCACAAATCAACATGGATACTTTTTATCAACACCTGTTCATAATAGCTGAAAGAAGGTATCCAGTGACTCTATACGAGCAGCTCGTTGTCGAGCTCACCAACCGATCGTTTTCCCTTCAGGCCGCCTACCGCAGCAGCGGCACGCCCTATGAGCTGAGTGACCGCGAGCCCGAGCCCTATGACCAGCAAATCGTGGACTTCGCCCGCATGATCGAGGAAGCCGATTGCGTGCTGGTGGGCGGGGCCTCCGGGCTCTCCGCGGCGGGCGGCGGCGACTTCTACTACGAGGACAACGCAACCTATCGCAGGCATTTCGGCAAATTCGCCGAGCGCTACGGTTTCAGGGGCGCTTTTGAGGGGTCGTTCTACCGCTGGCCCACCGCCGAGGCGCGCTGGGGATACCTCGCCACCTTCCTCGACACCACGCTCAACGCCCCGCTGCGCAAGCCCTACAAGGACCTCGACGCCATTCTCGCCGAGAAGGATTTCTTCGTACTCACCACCAACCAGGACACGCAGTTCGTGAAGCTCTACCCCTGGGAGAAGGTGGCAGAGATCCAAGGCGACCACCGCTTCTTCCAGTGCTCTCGCTGCTGCACCGACGAGGTGTGGGACGCGGTCGAGCCGGTCTCCCGCATGGTAGAGGCTATGGGAGACGGCCTGGAGGTTCCGGCAGAGCTCGTGCCGCGCTGCCCGCACTGCGGGGCAGAGGCGTTCCCCTGGGTTCGCGGCTACGGCAACTTCCTGCAGGGCGAGCTCTACGAGGAGCAGTACCGCAAGGTGTCCGACTGGCTCGATGCGCACGCGCGGCAGAGGATCCTTTTCCTCGAGCTGGGCGTGGGCCGCATGACGCCCGCGTTTATCCAGGAGCCGTTCTGGGCCCTCACGGCGCAGTTACCGCAGGCCAGCTACATCGCCGTAAACAACAAGACGCAGTTCCTCCCCCGTATGATCGAGGATCGGGGGCTCGCCGTTCGCGCCGATATCGCCGACGTGCTCGCCGACGTGCGCAAGACGCTGGGGAGGTAGCGCATGGAGACGGCGAAAGCAGTTCGCATAGGCACGACGCTTTCCGAGGCGGATCTTGTCATCATCGGCGCCAGCAACGGACTCGACATGGCAGAGGGGCTCAACCTCTTCCGCGCCGACGCCCATTTCCGGGAGGCGTACGGGGACCTCGCTCAGACCGACGGCATCGGCTGCATACTGCAGGGGCTCGCCTCTCCGGATGCAAACGTGCGATGCCGATGGGTCGAGCGGTTCCATCAAAAGGAGTATGTCGAGTATGAGTCCAGCCCGCTCATGAACGAGCTGCGGCATCTTACGGAGCACGCTGACACCTACGTGATCACGTGCAATATTGACGGGCACTTCGCACGTGCAGGGTTCAACGAGAACCGCGTGCTCGAGACGGAGGGGAGCACGCGCACGTCGATTGACGAGCAGCGTCTCGCCCATCCAGACGCCCTCGCCACAGCCCAGCTCGAAGAGCTCGAGTGCCTCGTGCGCACCCATCGCAACGACAGGGTCGCCATCCTCGAACTTGGCGTGGGACTGCGCAACGGCGTCATAAAGCGCATGCTCGCCCAGATCGCGAACGCCTGCGAGTACGCCACCTACATCGTGTTCAACTACAGCCAGGCCATGGCGCCCGACGCATCGTGCAAGACGATTCTCGTTGACGGCGATATGGCTCCGGCCTTCGAGGAGATCGCCCGATGCCGCCCCTAGAAAGAGAAGCCACGAGGCTTCGAAGCCTTATCGACGATGCCAACGCCATCATCGTCGGCATCGGCTCGGGCATGTCGAGCGCCGCCGGGTTCAACCATTACAACCGTGCGGGCATGGAGCGCGCCGGAATGGCGGATTGGCAGCAAGCCTTTGGCTTCAAGAGTCTTTTCGACGGCTTCTACCACCTCTACCCCAGCCTCGAGCAGCAATGGGCATACTACGCGCGATACATCGACTTCATGCTGCGCGAGCCGGCCTCGCAGCCCTATCTCGACCTACGGTCCCTCATCGGTCATAAGGACCACTTCATCCTGAGCACCAATGTGGACACCCAGGTCGAGAAGACGTTTCCTGCCGAGAGAATCTGCAACTATCAGGGAAGCTTCGCGCACCTTCAGTGCAAGCAGCCATGCTGCGACGAGCTCTTCGATTCAAGTCCCTACGTCGAGCGTATGCTCGCGGGCATGGCGAGGTTCGAGGTCCGCAGCGAGGATGTCCCCCGGTGCCCGCACTGCGGCTGGCAGCTTGTGCCGTGGGTGCGCGACGACACATTTCTGCAGGGCGCGGCGTGGCGCGAGAACCTCGAACGATACGAGCGCTTCGTGTGCGAGCGCGGCAATGGCCGCGTGCTGTTGCTGGAGCTCGGCGTGGGCGAGATGACCCCTGGCATCATCACGCTCCCGTTTTGGAGCATGGCCGCGAAGCTGCCGGATGCGCATCTGTTGAGCGTAAATATCTCGGGCGACTCGGCTCCGCTGCAGCTTGGAAGCAAGGCGGAGGCGATCCAGGCCGACCTGGGCGCACTGCTCTCGGCGGCGCGGACGGCGAAGGTATTTAAGCCTCCTTGTTAGTCGCTTTGAGATATTCCTCGTCGTCCACAGGCCCCAGCCACTCGTTGGAGGCCTCCTCGCCCGGAACCTCCAGC
>USJQ01000184.1 GCA_900554985.1 uncultured Collinsella sp.
TGTTCATGGCGCGGTGAAAGGCGAGCTGGCTGCCGAACTGAGCCGAAGTGAGCGTAACGATTCGATATCCCATTTGGGAGAGAACGGCCTCTCGCTCCGCATCTGCTCCCTTGCGCTCGAGCTCATCGTGAAAACCGCCCTTATATTCGATACCGAGCGCCCTGCGCTCATAGGTCACGAGCGCATCGATTTTGAGCGTTCGAGCTTTGGCGCAATGCCAGAGACGTTGAGGGATCTCGAGCGGTTTGTTGAGTTCGACACCTCGGATGCCAACGCCGCCTTCGCTTGTTGGGAGCGAGAGGGCGATTGCCGAAGCGGTCTCCATAGGCGAGGCCGAGCGATCGTAGATGTGCCTGAGCGCGAGCCGTGCACGTGTGGCACCGGGTTTGCCGGGGTGCCGATCGAGCAGTTCGGTTATTTCATCCTTGGAGGTGGTGGCTGGTTGCTCGGTATAAGGGTCGGCGGGATTGAGCCTCATGCGATAATCGCCGCAAACTTCATAGCCATATTCGAGATATTCGATCCTATCCATCCACTCGGCAGCGAGCACGAAGGCGAAGGCTTCGTCGGTGATGAAGATTCCGGGCGTCAACTCGTTAATATGCTCGTAGGGAAGATTTTGTCCAAGAATGTGGCAAACGACGCCTTTGGTACGAATTCGCTCAAATTCGAATACAACCGCGATATCGATAGTCTTAAGCATATCGGACGGAATGCCGCAGTCGGTAAGGGCCTGTCGTATGCGCGCAACACGTTGCTGGGTGGAGATGCCTTGTGCGCCTATCTGGTAGTCGTGCCGCGCAAGAGACTGAACCAAATTCTGGGGTGCATGATGGACAAGCCATGCGGTTTTATGCGAAATGAGAACAGGGGTATCCATTGAGGGCCTCTCGCTCTGAGCCGGTATCCAACTCTTATGTCCGTTGAAGTGGGGAAATATACCGGATGTGAGTAAATCAACTCACTCATGCTGTGAGCTCAATCCAAACATGTACGTCAGCCTCCAAAGATGTCGGAAAATGTCGTTTTTGGAGGCTGACGTACATGTTTTGGACCCTTGGCATTCCAGTAACGCCACGCCCCCACCCAGTCCCGACCGTTTGCCGAGCAATAGGGTCGCAATCGGCGCTGAACATGTACTATGTACGGGCATTGTCCAAATCCGTAATCCAAAGGACCCCATCTTGCCCGTCGTCGCCGCTATGACCATTACCTCACATGCCTCGGATGCCATGGTCGCTATTCCGTTTTGGCTCGAGATGTTCGCCGTTGTCGCTGCATCGATCTCGGGTGTACTGGTTGCGCGCGAGCACAAACTCGACCTGGTGGGTGCAGTTGCGCTCGCGGTGGTTTGCGGCCTGGGCGGCGGTCTTTTGCGCGATATGACGCTGCAGGTGGGCAACGTCTACATCCTCAACCAGCCGATGGCGCTCCCGCTTTCCATTGCCACGGCAGCCATCATCTACATTTTCCCGGCAATCGTCGACAAACCCGAAAAACTCATTCCCCTGCTCGACATCATCTCGGTCGGCATCTATGCCGCCACCGGAGCGGACAAGGCGCTTGTCTACGGCTTTGCACCGGCGGTGTGCATCATGATGGGCTTTTTTACCGCGGTGGGCGGCGGCATGTTGCGCGACGGCTTTATGGGCGTGGTTCCGGGCATTTTCCAACGTACTAACTTTTATGCCATCGCCGCCATCGCCGGATCGACAAGCTATGTGTGTCTCGTTATGAGCGGCATCATGAGCAATGTCGCCGCGCTGGTCGTATGCGTTGTCGTGACCATGGGTCTGCGCTGGCTCTCGCTGCGCTTTGACATCAAAAGCCCCACCGAAGAAGATATCGCGCGCTTCTTGCACCGTAAAAAGTAGACAGCACGGCACGACCCTTCGAAATGCAACCGAGAGGGTCTTTTAGAGCGCCCGCGCGTTGGGTACCCTGTTAGATGCATATCGAGCATCTGACGAAGGATTCACTATGCCCTGTAATCAATTCCCGTTGACCCAGCGCCGTAAAGCATGGGGCCGCATCACCATCCTGTTCGCGCTCATCGCGCTGGCGATCACCGTGCTTCCCACGGCGTCGTTCGCCGGCACGGACACCGCAGGCAACGTACTTGCGACCGACAATGACGCCAATCCGTCCGGCGTCGATGGTGACCTGTACTGGGCCGGCCAGGCCCTCAACTTGGACGATGCGTCCATTGACCGTGATGTCATCGCCGCGGGCGATACCCTCTCGATCCGCGACTGCACGGTTGGCGGCGCCGTCCGTCTGGCGGCACGCACCATCGACATCGCCAAGACCACGGTTGATGGCAGCGTCACGGTGGCCGGCCAGCACGTTGTGCTCAACACCGGTAGCACCGCCAACTGTTTTTACGCGATGGGCGAGACGGTTGCCCTGCGAGGCTCCACCAAGTCGGCAGCGCTGGCAGGCGATACGGTGACCATCGATGGCACCGTCGAGGGCGATGTCGAGGTTTGGGCCGACAAGCTCATCCTGGGCAAGAACGCCCATATCACCGGCACCGTGAACGCGCACGTCTCCGAGGACCCCGAGCGTGCCGCAGGGGCCGAGGTAGGCGCGCTCAAGATCGACCGCACCGAGAACGAGGATACTTCCACCGTTAACGATGTCATCGGCGGTATCGTCGCTGCGGCACTCTCGACCTGCTTTGTCGCTCTGCTGCTCGAGCTCGTCTTTCCGCGTGCGACTGCCAGCGCCGCCGGTATGCTCCACCAGCGCCCCATGCCCCTGTGGGTGAGCGGTCTTCTGGGCACGATTGCTATCGTCCCCGCCGTCCTACTGCTAATTATCTCTATCGCCGGTCTGTCGCTTGCCGGAGCCCTCATGTGCGGTGTTATTGGCATCGCGCTGGTGTCGAGTGCCTTTGCGGGGTGCGCGATCGCCCGCATGGTCGGACACAGCCAAAACCGCTACGCCATGGCAGCCATCGGCGGCGTGATCGCCGGCGCCCTCACGGGGCTTCCCCTCGTAGGTGATTTCATCAGCGGCGTGGCCTTCGTCTTTACACTCGGCTACATCATCCAAATCATCTGGCGCAACGCCCACCTTAAGCCGCAGCAGCCGGCTAACGCGCCAGAACTCCCCACCGCTTAGCCGCCAACCACCACAAAGGGGCCAGGCACCTTTGTGGTGATGCAGACCAGCTCAGTCCCTGTGCACAAAAAGGGCGCCGACCATCACGGTCGGCGCCCTTTCTTGTTAGACGCTATAAAGACCAGCGCTTATTTGTTGACCTGGCCAGCGCGGACGGCAGCCTTCTTGCGGTCGGTGGCGTTGAGCAGACGCTTGCGCAGGCGAATGTTCTTGGGAGTAATCTCCACCAGCTCGTCGTCGGCGATGTACTCCAGCGCCTCTTCCAGCGAGAAGGTGCGAGGCGGCACCAGCTGCACGGAGATGTCGGAGGTCGAGGAACGCTGGTTACCCAGGTTCTTGGTACGGGCGATGTTGACGACCATGTCGCCGGCCTTGCTACGCTCGCCCACGATCATGCCC
>USJQ01000185.1 GCA_900554985.1 uncultured Collinsella sp.
ACCGACACCCTGGGCAAGGTGGACATCGTCGCCACCGTCACCGGCGGCGGCGTGACCGGCCAGGCCGGCGCCATCCGCCACGGCGTGGCCCGCGCTCTGCTGCAGGTCAACCCCGAGTTCCGCGCCGCCCTCAAGGCCGCCGGCTTCCTCACCCGCGATCCTCGTATGAAGGAGCGTAAGAAGTACGGCCTGAAAGCCGCCCGCCGCGCTCCCCAGTTCTCCAAGCGCTAAGGTTTTATCTCCTTTCGAGATACAATGTACAAGCGGGGCCTGCCGATTCCTCGGCGGGTCCCGCTTTTCTTTTTCGACTAGGGCGGGCGGTTGCATATCGCCTGCTAGGGAAGGAGCGATCCTATGCCCCAGAACATCTTCGGTACCGACGGCGTCCGTGGCGTCGCCAATGCCGGCCTCTCGTGCGACCTCGCGTTTCGCCTGGGCCGCGCGGCGACCAAGTTCCTTGGTCCGGATATCTGCGTCGGCCGCGACACGCGTCTTTCGGGCACCATGCTCGAGAGTGCTCTGACCGCCGGTATCATGGCCGAGGGCGGCCGTCCGCACTGCTGCGGCGTTATCCCTACGCCGGCCGTGGCACTGCTCACCGTTCAAAATGAGCTCGACGGCGGCATCGTCATCTCCGCTTCGCATAATCCGCCGGAGTTCAACGGCATCAAGTTCTTTAGCCGCAAGGGCATGAAGCTTCCCGATGCTGTCGAGGAAGAGATCAGCGCCTGGGTCATGTCCGAGGAGGCCATGGCTGCCGACACGCTGCCGACCGGCGCCGGTGTGGGTCACATCATCAAGATGAAAGACGCCCGCAAGGCCTATGTCGATCATGCCATCAGCACGCTCGACGGCCTTAAGCTCGATGGCCTGGTTGTTGCCGTCGACTGCGGCCACGGTGCTTCCTGCCAGACCACGCCCGCTGCGCTGCAGCGCCTGGGCGCCACGGTCCATGCCATCAACACCGATTACTGCGGCACCGACATTAACGTTGAGTGCGGCTCCACTCACCTTGAGCCCCTGCGCGAGCTCGTGCTGCGCACCCACGCCGATATCGGCCTGGCCCACGACGGCGACGCCGACCGCGTGCTGTGCGTCGACGGCGAGGGCAATGAGATCGACGGTGACTACATCCTGGCTATCTGCGGTTCTGACCTCGCCGCCCGCGGCAAGCTCGCCAACTCCGAGATCGTCGCGACCGTCATGTGCAACCTTGGCTTCTCCATCGCTATGAAGGAGCAGGGCTTCGAGATGGTTCAGACCGCCGTGGGTGACCGCTACGTTTTGGAGCGCATGCTCGCGGATGGCGCCGTCATCGGCGGCGAACAGTCCGGCCACATCATCTTCCTGGAGCACAACACCACCGGTGACGGCCTGGTGACGGCTCTGCAGCTGCTGGCCGTGCTCAAGCGCACCGGTCGTACCCTCACCGATCTTGCCGGCATCATGAAGAAGTACCCGCAGGTACTCGTCAACGTGCATTCCGACAACAAGGCCGGCCTGGACGATTGCCAGCCCATTTGGGACGCCGTCGCTGCCGCCGAGAAGGAGCTTGACGGCCGCGGCCGCATTCTGGTGCGCCCGAGCGGTACCGAGCCGCTGGTCCGCGGTATGGCCGAGGCCGAGACGCACGAGCTGACCCAGCGTGTTGTCGACGACATCGTCGAGGTTGTCAAGCGCGAACTTCCCTAATGGTCAAAAACGGGTGCCAAGTGGTAAACTGTTAAAGCTATTTTGATTGATTGGTATGTCCGAGGGGGAGCATGTTCACTAAAGTCCTAAGGTCTTTTGGTATGCGTGGACGAGTTCTTACGCTGGATGCTCCCATCTCGGGCGACGTCATTCCGTTGTCCGAGGTCAATGACCAGACATTTGCTACCGGCCTTTTGGGCCAGGGCGTGGCGATTCAGCCTACCGGCACGCGTGTGATTGCGCCGGCAGACGCCAAGGTCGAGGCCATTTTTCCCACGGGTCACGCCGTTGCGCTCAACACGGTCGATGGCCTAGACGTGCTCATCCACGTTGGTTTGGACACTGTTCAGCTTGAGGGCAAGCATTTTAGCGTGCATGCACAGGTGGGCGATGTCGTCCATAAGGGCGACGTGCTCATCGAGTTCGATCGCGAGGCAATTGCTGCCGAGGGCTACGATGTGACGGTTCCCATCTTGGTGTGCAACTCCGTTGAGTTCTCGAGTATCAAGGGCTCCGTTGGCGTGCATGTCGAAGAGATGGACCAGCTCATCGTTGCTCGGGAGCGCTAGCAAGTGCACGTGGCCATTAGCCTACAATTCAAACACGTTTATGGAGGGCGCCCTTGAAAGAGGGCGCCCTCCGTGGCAAGATGGGATTTGTCCGAAGCTAAACGGCTTTGGGTCACCGTGGACGGGCAGGGGCCTCGACGCGGCTAGACACGAGACACATACATTACGCGACCTCGCCCTGGTGGCCGCACACGTTGGTTGCGGCCGACGCGGGCCGCGGGCAAGTGCTTGTAAGGGGAGCCTTGCCTCTCTTGTACGAGAAAGGACGCGTAATGAAGATCATTAAAGCTAAAGACTACGAGGATATGAGCCGCAAGGCCGCCAATATTATCTCGGCGCAGGTTATCCTCAAGCCCGATTGCGTGCTGGGTCTTGCCACCGGCTCCACCCCGATCGGTGCCTACAAGCAGCTCGCTGCTTGGTACGAGAAGGGCGACGTCGACTTTGCCGAGGTCAGCACCTACAACCTGGACGAGTATCGCGGCCTTTCGCACGACGATCCCCAGAGCTATCACTACTTCATGCGTGAGAACTTCTTCGATCACATCAACATCGACCTGAACAACACGCATGTGCCCGACGGTTCCAACCCCGACGCCGCCGCTGCCTGCTCTGAGTACGACAAGATCGTCGCCGCCGCCGGTTACCCGGATCTGCAGCTGCTCGGCATTGGCAACAACGGCCACATCGGTTTCAACGAGCCCGATGACCACTTCTCCAAGGGCACGCACTGCGTCGACCTCACCGAGAGCACCATTCAGGCCAACAGCCGCCTGTTCGACAGCATCGACGATGTTCCCCGTCAGGCCTACACCATGGGTACCCAGACCATCATGTATGCCCGCATGATCCTGGTCGTCGCCAACGGCGAGGCCAAGGCTCAGGCCGTGCATGACATGTGCTATGGTCCGGTTACGCCCGCGTGCCCGGCTTCGATCCTGCAGCTGCACACCAACTGCGTTGTCGTTGCCGACGAGGCCGCCCTTTCGCTCTGCGAGTAGCGCGAATCCTGCATCTCGACATAGCCTTGCCTAAGGCCTCCGCTTTGCGGGGGCCTTTTTGTTATCCCTCTCCGCCCGCTTGACCAAAATCTTGCCGCAAGCTTGACGAATGCCGGATGCCCAACAGCTTGATTCATTCCATACCAGATTCTATGCAAAAATGCCACTAAAAGGTCGTAGACGGTAGCGGGTGCTAGGCGAGTTGAATGACATAGCTGAACCTTGTTCATTTGCGTTACACTGC
>USJQ01000186.1 GCA_900554985.1 uncultured Collinsella sp.
ATACCGCCGCAAATGAGCGTATCAACGCCACCGTTGGCAAGCAGGCCTGCCAAGGCGCCGTGGCCGGTGCCGCCGGTGCCTACGACCTGCTCGTTGAGCACCTTGCCGTCCTGAATGTCGTAGATTTTGAACTGCTCGCTGCGGCCAAAGTGCATAAAGATGTTGCCGTTGTCGTACGTGGTTGCCACCCTCATGGTGTCGACCTCCTTTGCTGGCCATGCGGCCGTTGTCGTGGTGATGGGGGAGTATGCGATATTGCCGCCCTCGATGACAATCGCCCGTCCATTGACCAGCGCGTTTGCCACCTTGCGATGCGCGCGACTGCTGATTGCCGCCACCGTGGCGCGGGCGATGCCCATGTGCAGGGCGACGGCCTCCTGATTGAGGCCCTCCAGATCGCACAGGCGCAGTACTTCGAGCTCATCGACCGTCATATCGATAGCGTCTCCGCTGGCAAGGCCATCGGGGGTAAAGCCGCGATATTCGGGGATGATCCCGACGCGGCGCAGTTTTTCGCGTCTTCCAGCCATACACTCTCCAAATCTGACATATGTCAACAATAGAATAGCGAACGTGCGGATTTGCGCAAGGAATTTCTGGCATATGTCAGAAAATGAGGGCTTATGTTTGGGCTGTGGGGCCACGTGCGCCTGGGCTACAATGAATCTCGCTTGTAGGCGACTGACAGGAGGGTCAATGAGCAAAGCTGATCAACAGTTTGTAACCATGTGCCGCGATATCTTGGACCATGGCACCACCACCGAGGGCCAAAAGGTCCGCCCGGTGTGGGAGGACGGCACCCCTGCCTATACCATTAAAAACTTTGGTGTCACGGCGCGCTATGATCTGCGCGAGGAGTTCCCCGCGCTCACCCTGCGTCGTACGGCGCTTAAGTCTGCCATGGACGAGATTCTGTGGATCTATCAAAAGAAGTCCAATAACGTGCATGACCTCAACAGCCATATCTGGGATGAGTGGGCCGATGAGACCGGTTCCATCGGTAAAGCCTACGGCTATCAGATTGGTCAGAAGAGCCATTACGCCGAGGGCGACTTCGACCAGATGGACCGTGTGCTGTACGACCTCAAGCACACGCCGTATAGTCGTCGCATTATGACCAATACGTACGTGTTTAGCGATCTGTCCGAGATGCACCTTTATCCGTGCGCCTATAGCGTGACCTATAACGTGACGCAGCGTCCTCAGGACGACAAGCCGACGCTCAACATGATTCTCAACCAGCGCAGCCAGGACATTTTGGCCGCGAACAACTGGAACGTGTGCCAGTACGCCATTTTGCTGATGATGGTCGCGCAGTCGGTCGATATGATTCCCGGTGAGCTGCTGCACGTGATCGCCGACGCCCATATCTATGATCGTCATGTCGATATCGTCCGCGAGCTTATCGAGCGTCCGCAGTTTGCGGCACCCAAGGTAACGCTCAACCCCGATGTGCATGACTTCTATGCGTTTACGACCGATGACCTGATCGTCGAGGGCTATGAGCACGGCCCGCAGGTCAAGAACATTCCCATTGCGGTGTAGGTGGTGCTCATGACGTGTAAGCTATCTGCTATCGTCGCCGTGTGTGACGATTGGGGCATTGGGTGCGAGGGCGACATGGTGGTGTCCAATCGTGCTGACATGCGCCATTTTGTGGCGTGCACCAAAGGTTGCCCGGTCATTATGGGGCGCAAGACGCTGCTGAGTTTTCCCGGCGGGCGTCCGCTCAAGAACCGCCGCAATATCGTGCTTACCCGCGACGAGAGCTTTGCCCCCGAGGGCGTCGACGTGGTGCATAGCGTTGACGAAGCGCTCTCTGCGGTTGCCGATGAGCTCGTTGCCTGGGTGATCGGTGGCGGCGATGTCTATCGGCAGTTTTTGCCGTACTGCGTGGAGGCCGAGGTCACTCATAACCACTGCGTCCATCCCGTGGACACGTACTTTCCCGACTTGGACGCCGATCCCGCGTGGGAGATTGCGCAGCGTAGCGGGGTCGCGACGATTGCCGCCGGTGAGGGTGACGAGGGCGTCGATTATGAGTTCGTGACGTATCATCGCGTTGAGGCGTAAATCGTCTGGCGTGAACGGTATCATCGGGTTGATTGAATGCATGGGGCGGCGCTTAGCGTCGCCTCGTTTGGTATAGATGTGCTGTAAAGAAGGGTGTGGGCTGGCTGCTATGACTGATGCCGTTGAGGTTCTGCGAATTGATTCGCTCGAGGACGAGCGGCTCGATGCCTACGTGCGGCTGACCGAGCGCGAGCTGCGCTGTGTGCTGGAGCCGCAAAAGGGCATCTTTATCGCCGAGAGCGCCAAGGTTATCGAGCGCGCGGTGCGTGCCGGATACCAGCCGGTGAGCTTTCTTTTGGGCGAGCGCTGGCTCGACCAGATGATGCCGCTGTTTGACCAGCTTGTCGTGCGCGAGGGAGCGGGTCCGGTT
Organism: uncultured Collinsella sp.; assembly: GCA_900554985.1. Classification (GTDB taxonomy): domain Bacteria; phylum Actinomycetota; class Coriobacteriia; order Coriobacteriales; family Coriobacteriaceae; genus Collinsella. Next base: position 2,444 of record USJQ01000186.1, read on the forward strand.
CCCGTGTTCGTGGCCTCCATGGAGCTCATGGAGCAGTTGACGGGCTTTAACGTGACGCGCGGCGCGCTGGCGGCGTTCCGTCGCCCGCGTCAGATTCCGGTTGATGAGTTCTTGGGCGGCGTCGTCGAGGCGGCGGGGGATCGTCCGGTGCACGTGTGCGTGCTTGAGGGTATTGTCGATCACACCAATGTCGGCGCGATTTTCCGCTCGGCGGCTGCGCTGAACGTCGATGGCATTTTGGTGAGCCCCACTTGCTGTGACCCGCTGTACCGTCGCTCGGCCCGCGTGAGCATGGGCACGGTTTTCCAGGTGCCTTGGACGCGCATTGGCAGCGAGGCGCGCGTATGGCCGCATGATGGGCTGGCGGCGTTGCACGATGCCGGTTTTTCGTGTGCCGCTATGGCGTTGACGGACGATTCCGTATCGCTGGACGATCCCGTGCTGCAGGAGATTGACCGCTTGGCAATCTTTATGGGTACCGAGGGTGCCGGCTTGGGCGCCAAGACCATTGCCGGCTGTGACCACGCGGTGCGCATTCCGATGGCGCACGGGGTCGATTCGCTTAACGTGGCCGCGGCGAGCGCCGTCGCCTTTTGGCAGCTGTGCCCGCACGTGAGCAATGAGTATCACTACCAGCCGGGTTTGTATCACTAGGCAGTTTTCCGCACCGCGCTCTAATTCGGGGTGTTTCGGTCGCCGCCAGTCGGTGCTAAGCTGGTTTTGGTTTTGGTTTTAAATTGCTGTTTTGCTGTTTGACGTATGCGTGTGGGGAGGGCGTGTGGCTAAGAAATCTACGGCTATTGATGTAACGCAAGGAGTCATTTGGCAGCAATTGCTGTCGCTGTGCGTTCCCATCTTTTTTAGTTCGTTTTTTCAGCAGGCCTACACGCTTATCGGTACGTATATCGTTGGCCAGTTTGGCGGCAAGCTCGCGCTGGGTGGCATTCAAGCCACGATGGTGCTCACCGAGCTCTGCATTGGCTTTTGCGTTGGCGTCGGCGCCGGCTGCGCGGTCATTACCGGTCAGTAT
>USJQ01000187.1 GCA_900554985.1 uncultured Collinsella sp.
CGGACTCAGCCTCGGCCTCAACCGTGCCGACAAGCTCCTTGGGCAGCGAGATGTCGGCCTTGATCATATGACGCGTGGCACGGCAGATCTGACGGACCTTATCGGTCATGCGCTGCAGGTTAAAGTCGACGTAGATGATCGTCTGAAGCAGGCGGAAGTCGGAGGCGACCGGTGACTGCGTGGCGATCAGGTTGTAGCAGACGGCCTCCAGGTTGGCGCAGCGCGCGTCAATCGAAAGCGTGCGCTTCTTGGTCTTGGTGGCGAGCTTGCGGTCGTCGGTCACATAGGCCTTCACGGCATCGTGGAGGGCCAGATCGACGGCCTCATAGATGCTCAGCATCTCGTGACGGGCCTCGACGAGCTGACGGGAAAACAGTTTGCGCATGGTTCACTCCAATCAGTTGGGTGCGGTCATGCGGCCCGCACAGTGAATACGCACCGGACTAGGTCCGATCGGCTTGGGACTAGTCGCACCGATCAGCCAAAGCGGCCGGTGATATAGTCTTCCGTCCGCGAGTCCACCGGGCTGGTGAAGATCGCGTCGGTTTGACCATACTCGATGAGCGTGGCGGGCTCGCCGGCAACTTCCTGCAAGAAGAATGCGGTGTAGTCGCTGATACGAGCTGCCTGCTGCATTGAATGCGTGACGATGATGATCGTCATCTCGGGCGCCAGCTCGGCCATCAGATCCTCGACCTTAGAGACGGACGTGGGGTCGATGGCGGAGCAGGGCTCGTCCATCAGGAGAACATCGGGTTGCACCGCAAGCACGCGCGCGATGCACAGACGCTGCTGCTGACCGCCCGAGAGCGCCAAACCATCCTTGTTGAGCTGATTGGATACCTCTTTCCAGAGGTTGGCGCGCTTGAGCGATTCTTCCACGATGTCATCAAGGTCGCTTTTGCTAGTCACACCCTGTAGACGAGGGCCAAAGGCGACATTCTCGTAGATGGATTTGGGAAACGGGTTGGGCTGCTGAAAGATCATGCCCACGCGACGACGGAGGTCGACCGGGTCGACGCCCTCGGCATAGATATCATTGCCGTCGAGCGTCATGGTGCCCTCGACGCGCGTACCCTCGATCAGATCATTCATGCGGTTGATGCAGCGCAAAAACGTCGACTTGCCGCAGCCCGAAGGGCCAATGAAGGCGGTGATGGCGTTTTTGGCGATGTTGAGGTCAAGCCCCGTCAGCGCATGAAAGTCACCGTACCAAAAGTTGAAATCCTTGGCCGTAATGGCCGCTTGCTCCAGCGTGGGAGCGGACTGATAAACGGACATGGGACTCCTTAACTAGCGACGCTTGCGCGACAGGAAGCGCGCAAACAGGTTGAAGGCCAGAATGATCACCATCAGCAAGAGCGCGGTGCCGTAGGCTGCGTTCATGTTGATGCCGTCGTTGGCAAGCAGGTACAGGTGAACCGTCATGGGGCGGCCGGAATCGAGCGGCGAAATAGGTAGATTGATGGCTTGGCCCATGGTGTAGAGCACCACCGCGGTCTCGCCAATGGCGCGGCCGATGGCGAGGACGATGCCCGTGGCAATACGGCCAAAGGCAGAAGGAAGCACAATCTTGGAGACAACCTGCCACTTGGTGGCGCCCAGGCCGTACGCGCCCCAACGGATATAGCGCGGGACGGCGCGAATGGCCTCTTCGGTGGTGCGCATGACGATGGGAAGCATCAAGAGCGCGAGCGCCAGAGCGGCCGAGACCATCGAAAGGCCCAGGCCCATGGCCTCGACAAACAAGGCGTAGCCAAACAGGCCCATAACGATGGAGGGCACCGAGGCCAAAGCGTCAGCAGCGTAGCGAATGAGCTCGACGACCTTGCCCTGCTTGGCGTACTCGGCCAGATAGACGGCTGCCAGCACAGCAATCGGCGTACAGATAAGCATGGCGAGCGCCGTCACATAGACGGTCGAGACGATCGTGGGCCAAATTCCGCCCTCGGCGTTGACGCCCTGGGGCCAACCGAAGATAAAGTCGAGCGAGATATGCGGCAGGCCGTTAATGACCACATAGGCAATGATAGCGACAAGCACCAGCGTGGTGATGTATGCCGCGGCACGGAACACGCCAAGCATGATCTTGTTGGACAGGTCCTTGTTGATGCGGCCCTTCTTGCCATGGGAAAGGGCACGCTTGATGCGTTCGCGCGACGAGGTCGTATCGACCGTCGTGTCAACGGAATCGGACATAGCCTACCCCCTCTTCTTCTTGGAAATCAGACGGACGATGCCCACCAGCGTGGCGGAGATGATAAACAGGACCACGCCCATGCCGAACAGCGCCGAGCGGTGCAGACCCGAGGAATAGCTCATGTCGAGCGCGATCTGGCTCGTGAGCGTCGAGATGGGGCTCGCAATGCTGTCGGGAATAACCGGGGCGTTACCCACGACCATGAGCACGGCCATGGTCTCGCCGATGGCACGGCCCATACCCAGCACGATGGCATCCACGATACCCAGCTTAGCGGCAGGTAGCACGACCTTATAGATGGTCTGCCACTTAGTAGCACCCATGGCATACGATGCCTCGCGAATGCCCATGGGAATGGAATTGAGGGCATCGATGGTGAGTGTGGTGATGGTAGGAACGATCATGATGGCAAGCACGAACCACGCCGTCAGCGCACCAAAACCAAGACCACCGGTCAGTTGCGCGATAAACGGACGGATGATGATCATTCCAAAGAAGCCATAGATGATAGAAGGGATGCCGGCCAACAGGTCAACGGCAGGGCTGATAAGCTTGCGCACGCGCTTGCCGGCGATCTCGACCAGGTACACGGCCGTGCCCACACCTAGCGGCACGCCCATGGCGAGCGCACCGACGGTCACCAGACCCGAGCCGGCAAGCAGCGACATGATGCCGTAGTGGCCCTCAGAGGGCGCCCACGTAAAGCTAAAGAAGTCCGCCAGACCGATGTCGGTAAAGACGGGCAGCGCCGAGTACGTGGTAAAGACAAAAATCAGGATGACGGTAACGACCGCCAAGAACGCGCAGGCAAAGAAGATCCACTGCAGCGCCTTCTCCTTGATATAGGTACTGCGCGATACGAGCGCCAGCTCGCGCTTCTTGGGCGTCTGAACATTCCGCTCAGTCTGGGAGTTTTCCTGTGCTTCCATGCTACTCACTCCCCTTCTCGTCGTTGGTGACGGGAATAAAGCCCGCCTCGCGAATCTGCTTGTCCATCTTTTCGGACGTCACGTAGTCGATGTAATCCTGCGCCTGCTGCGAAGGAGCACCCTTCACAAAGAAGTAAAGGTCGCGCGAGATGGGATAGCCGCCGCTCGCGACCGTCTTCTCGGACGCCTCAACATGATTGACCGAGACGGCCTTGACCGAGGTCTTGGCGTTGAGGCTATCGACGAAGCCCAGCGAAATGTAGCCAATGGCACCGCGCGAACGAGATACCACGTCGCGCACCTGGCCCGTGCCCGAAAGAACGGCCGAGCGGCGATCGAACGGC
>USJQ01000188.1 GCA_900554985.1 uncultured Collinsella sp.
AAACGCGGAGGCGGACATACCCCTCGCCAAGGTTCTCCTCGACGCGAAGGTTGCCCTCCCCCGACATCGACGCGATAAATGAGATGAGCTCGTTCGTGTCGCTCATATTATTTAGCGATATCGACAGCGCGGCTCTCGCGAATCACGACGACGCGCACCTGACCGGGATACTCCATCTCTTCCTCGATCTGATGGGCGATATCGTGAGCCAGAACCGTGGACTGGGCATCGGAGATCTTGTCCGGCTGAACCATGACGTGGACCTCGCGACCGGCCTGCATGGCATAGGTACGCTCGACGCCGTCATGAGAGTTGGCGATCTCCTCGAGCTTCTCAAGACGCTTGATGTAGTTCTCGGCAGACTCGCGACGGGCACCGGGGCGAGAGGCAGAGACAGCATCGGCGGCCTGCACCAGGACATCGAGCACCGTGTTGGGGTCGACATCGGCATGGTGAGCCTCGATAGCGTGGACGATAACGGGCTTCTCGCCATAACGGCGGGCAAGCTCAGCGCCGATGACGGCATGCGGCCCCTCGACGTCATGGTCGATTGCCTTGCCCAGGTCGTGCAGCAGGCCGGCGCGCTTGGCGGTCACAACGTCCAGGCCAAGCTCGGAAGCCATCACGCCGCACAGGTCAGAGACTTCGAGGGAGTGCTGAAGCACGTTCTGACCAAACGAGGTACGGTAGCGCAGGGCACCAAGGGTCTTGACGATCTCGGGGTGCAGGTCGTGAATGCCGGTATCGAATGCAGCTTGCTCGCCAGCCTCGCGCACGCGCTGCTGAACCAGGTCGGCAGCCTTGTGATACATCTCCTCGATGCGGGCGGGGTGAATGCGGCCGTCGGCGATGAGGTTCTCGAGGGCGACACGGGCGGTCTCACGACGGACCGGATCGAAGCTCGAAAGAACGACGGTCTCGGGCGTGTCGTCGATCACGAGGTTGACGCCGGAAACCTGCTCGAAGGTCCGGATGTTGCGACCCTCGCGACCGATGATACGGCCCTTGAGGTCATCAGAGGGAATGTGCACGGAGGTAACGGTGACCTCGGCAGTGTGGTCGGCAGCGCAGCGCTGAATCGCCAGGGAAAGAATCTCCTGGGCGGTCTTGTGGCACTCGGCGCGAACCTGCTGCTCGGACTCGCGAATGATCGTGGCGGCCTCGTGGGTGACCTCGCCGCGAACCTTATCGAGGAGCTCCTTGTGGGCATCCTCGCGGGTAAGGTCGGCGATACGCTCGAGCTCGGAGGTCTGCTTTGCGCAGAGTTCCTCGAGCTCACGGGAGCGCTTCTCGACCTGACCGGCCTGACTGGACAGCTGATGCTCGCGCTTGTCGAGAGCGTCGTTGCGGCGATCGAGGGATTCCTCGCGCTGCATCACGCGGTTCTCGAGCGTACGAATCTCGCTCTTACGCTGCTTGTCCTCGGCCTCGGCGGCCTGCTTGTTCTTGATGATCTCCTCTTTAGCCTCGAGCAGAGCCTCTTTTTTGAGGGTCTCGGCCTGACGCTTTGCATCACCGATCAGGGACTCAGCCTGTGCGTGTGCCGACTGGATCTTTTCGTCGGCCTCGTGAAGACTACCCTGCTTGGCGGTGCGCATGTAGGCAATGGCGGCGATGGCACCCAAAACGATGCCAACGAGCGCTGCGATGATAGGCATGCTCACTCCTTTTTATGGATTCGTTACACAACAAAGCGAACCGTCCTTACGAACGGCTCGCGACATTTGAGTAATATGGGCGCAGCTTATGCGGGTCGGATACAGATAAACATATAACAAACTCATCACAGATGAGCACATATCACAAAGCAAATGACAGTGTTTATCGTACGTTGAACCACAACAACTGTCAAATAAATGGCCCCGGCACGGCGGCTAAAACACGGTGAACGGCAGGGCCACAAAACACATACGCCTAAACCGCACATTCCTCGCGTTCGGCATCGAGACGTGCCTTAACGGCATCGGCGGCGACGTGATACGAGAAGCCCTTGCCCATCAAAAACCGAACCAGTTTTTCGAATGCGCGCGTCTCTGGAACACGCCGCTTGGCGAGCAGGGCTGACGCACGCGCCAAATCGTCTTCGACGGCAAAATATTCCTCGGGATAACCGGGAATGTCATCGAGCACGACATGACGGCGCTTGAGCTCGGTCTCGATTTTGCGCTGTCCCCAACCGCGCCGCTTGCGCTCCTCGATAAAGTACGAGCAAAAGCGGCTCTCGTCTAAAAAACGATACTCGGTGGCGCGCTCGACGGCGAAATCGATCGCAGGCTGGTGAAAGCCGTAGCGAGCCAGCTTGTCACGGACCTCACCCGTCGCATGGTCGCGGCGCGATAACATCTCGGTCACCATGGTAAGTGCACATTTACGCTCAATGAGCTGCACCGCCTCACGGAAGTTGTCCCAATCACAGGGAAGATCGGGGCGGTTTTTGACATACAGCCGCGCGACCCGCACGGGAATCCAAATGGACCGCTCAAAACCGCCCTCAAGCTCACAATCGATATGTGCGCAAGGCTTTTTGGACGCATACCCGCTCGAGAACGAGGAGACCGCCTTCTTATCGGGAAAGACGACCGTGGCCTCGGTCACCGTATACGACATGAGCGTAACCGCTACTCGTCGTCGTCATCGAGCATGGCGGAACCATCGATGGCGTAAAGCTCGTCAAACTCCTCAGGCGCTGGCTGATCGGTCAGCTCGACCTCGGACGGAGCATCGTCATCAAACTCAAGTCCGCAGGCAAGGCGGACCTTATGCTCAATCTCGTCAGCGCAATCGGGGTGTTCGCGCAGGAACGCCTTGGCGGCCTCGCGACCGTTGCCGAGCTTGTCCTCGCCATAGGCAAACCAGGAGCCCATCTTCTTGCAGATGCCGCACTCGACAGCCATGTCCAGAATCGAGCCCTCCTTAGAGATGCCCGTACCGTACATGATGTCGAACTCAGCAGAACGGAACGGAGCTGCCACCTTGTTCTTAACGACCTTGGCGCGCACGCGGTTACCGATAACCTCGTCCTTAAGCTTAATGCTGTCGATACGGCGAATGTCGATACGCACCGAAGAGAAGAACTTAAGGGCGCGGCCGCCCGTCGTAGTCTCGGGGTTGCCGAACATGACGCCGATTTTTTCACGGATCTGGTTGGTGAAGACGCAGACGGTGCGGGCCTTGGAGATGAAGCTGGTGAGCTTGCGGAGGGCGGCGGACATCAGGCGCGCCTGGGCGCCCACCGTGGAGTCTCCTATTTCGCCTTCCAGCTCCTGCTTGGTGACCAGCGCGGCCACGGAGTCCACCACGATGACGTCAATGGAATTGGAACGCACCAGGGCTTCGCAGATTTGCAGGGCTTCTTCCCCGGAGCTTGGCTGGGAGACCAGCAGGTCGTCCAGGTTGACGCCCAGGCGGGCGGCGTACCGCGGGTCCAGGGCGTGTTCCACGTCAATGAACGCGGCCAGGCCGCCGGCTT
>USJQ01000189.1 GCA_900554985.1 uncultured Collinsella sp.
GTTCTTCTTGATAAGCCAGTACATAAGGCCGGTGAGGCCAAGGGAGATCATCTGGGGCATCATGCTGTCCAGGATGTCCTGGATAACGACGGTGCCGTCAGCGAACTGCAGCGGGGTGGTGGCGCCGATCAGCGTGGCGATCATGCCGCCCACGGACATAAGACCCACGATGCCGCAGACATACATGAGCTTCTCCATGAGGTCGCCGCCCTGAAGCTTGCTCAGGTACTCGTGGCCGCCCTGATAGCCCATCTTGGCTGCGAACCAAGTAATCAGCACGGAGGGGACGATGGAGATGAGAAGGGCCAGGATCGGGCCCATGATGGAGCCCTGCTGAGCCAGCTGAACACCCAGGCCAAAGGCGATAACGCGGATGGTGCCCTGGAAGAAGGAGTCACCGATGCCGGAAAGCGGGCCCATAAGGGAGGTCTTGACCGCGTTAATCGAGTCGGGGTTGAAGTTCTCGGGATCCTTGGCGTACTCCTCCTCCATGGAGGCGGCGAGGCCCAGGATGAAAGCGCTCGTCTGCGGGGTGCAGTTGTAGAACGCCATGTGACGGTGGTAAGCCTCTTTCTTAGCAGCAAGCTGCTTGGGGTCGGACTCATCCGGATAGAGGCGATCGAGCGTGGGAACCATACCGTAGAGGAAGCCCATGTTCATCTGACGTTCGTAGTTCCAAGAGGCCTGGATGGCCCAGGAGCGCCAGAAGAACTGGCTGACCTTCTTGTTCAGGGACACGTCCTTGGTTGCGGTTGCCATAGTGTGTTCCTCCTTAGTCTTCGTCGTCTTCGAGCGGATCGTAGTCGGAATCGACACCGGCGGCTGCATGGGAACCGTTGAACTTGAAGCCCATGAAGACGACAGCCAGGCACACACCGATCAGAGCGACCGCGATGACGGACAGGTTGAGGTAAGCGGCGAGCAGGAAACCGATGAACAGGAACGGAGTCATACCCTTCTTGATCATCATGGTGAGCAGCAGGGCCAGACCGTAGGCGGTCATGATCTTGGTCGAGACGTTCAGACCAACGGACAGCCACTCGGGAACCATGTTGACGATGGCCTGAACCAGGTCGGTACCGACAAAGACGGCGAGGAAGATCGGCAGGAAGTACATGATGGCGTACAGACCGGAGCCGGCGCAGATGTGCATACGGTAGGCGGTCTTGAACTTTCCGTTATCGATCGCGCTATCGGCCACATGGGTGAGGGCGGCGATGATGGAACGGAACACGATGCCGAGGAGCTGACCCAGGACGGCGACCGGGATGGCGATCGTCATGGCGGTCTCGGCGGAAGCATCGGTCAGGCACGCGAAGGCAGCGGCCACGATGCCGCCCAGGACCATATCGGGCGGAACGGCGGCGCCGACCTGCACCAGGCCCATGGATACGAGCTCGACGGCGGCACCGACGGCAAGGCCGGTGGGCACATCGCCCAGCAGCAGACCGACGAGCGTAGCGCCAACGAGGGGCTGCTCGAAGTTAAGACGACCGAGCAGGCGGGAGTCCCACATGCAGAACACGCCGACGAGGCCGACGAGCACCGCACTGATGAACGTATTCATACCCTTCTCCTTTCAGTCAGGCAAATGCCTGGTTGATTACAGCTTGGCGTCGATGTCGACGCTCTGATACGTAGGGGTCTGCTGGACGTAGAGCTTGATGCCCATGTCGAGCAGCTGGTTGACGTCGGCCTTCTGGGTGGCGTCGAAGAAGACGGAGCTGTCCTTGCCGCCGACCTGATCGGCACCGTCGTGGTTGGCGGTGGCGCCCAGGTTGATGGCGTCGAGCTTGTAACCCTGGCAGAACTGCAGCATCTCGGCCGTGTTGCCAAAGACGAACATGACGCGCTCGCCGAGGGTGTTGAGCTTGTCCATCTTGGCGAGGGCACGCTCGACGGTGAAGACGTTCAGGCGCACGCCCTGGGGCTTGGCCCGCTTAAGAGCGCCCTTCTTGATGGTATCGTTGGCGGCAGCGTTGTCGACGACGATGATGCGCTCGGCCTGAACCTTGGTGGTCCAGGTAAAGACGACCTGACCGTGCAGCAGACGGTAGTCAAGACGTGCGAGGACGATCTTGGCGGGACCGGAGCTGTGACGGGGCGCCTTAGCCTTCTTGGCGGGAGCCGCGGCAGCCTCGACCGGTGCGTTGGGGTTGGTCAGACCGGTGCGGGCCTCGTTGATGAGGGCCGCGAGCTCGGCACCCTTGACAGGGGCGGGGCTCATAGCGAGCGTCAGTGCCAGCGGAATGTTGAAACCGCTGACAACCGTGAACTTCGTGCCGTTCTTGGAAAGCTCGACCATGTTGTTGTTGACCGAGCTACCGAGCATATCGGTCAGCACATAGACGGTGTCGTCCGCGTTGAACGTGGCGATCATGGCGTCCACCTTATTGGTGATGGGCTCCTTGTCGTCACGAGCAAGCGACACGACGTGGACGTTCGACACGTCGCCGAGAACCATCTCGAGCGTGTCTTTGGCGCCTGCGGCCAGGCCGCCATGAGATGCGAGAATGATCTGATTCATCTTGCCTCCTCCTTTTCGTTATGGTCATTATAACGTCTTATACGTTGCGGATATTGATAATTATTATATAAACCGTTCGCGGGTGAAAAACGACCGTTGGCGGGTTTAACGCAATCGAAACGATGGTCTTGGGTAGGTCGGCGCTGGCTAGGCACCGCCCAGCCAAACGCCGGGCGCTACCTGCTCAAACACTCCGCCAATCCCCTATCGCACGAAGTACCAGGGGCTTTCCTGCACGGTGGGCTCCAGCGTAATGCCCGTGCGCTCGCGGAACAGATCCATGTCCTGCGATTTCTCCGTCCACCACGCGTTGGGCTTAAAAGTCATGCTCTCAATGACATGGCCGACAAACACACTGTTGCGCAGCTTGGAAAAGTCGGTGTTCATGATCACGATGGACGCGAGCACCAAAACGATGCCCAGAACCTTGATCGCACCGGCGGGCTCGGCGTAGACACCAATGCCCAGCAGCACGGTGACGACCGTCTCGAATGACATTACGACGGGAACTTTCGACGTCTCGAGCCCCATGGACAGACCCTGCATATATAAGACATAGGCCACGGCTGTGGGGATGAGTCCAAAGCCAAAGAACAGCAGCAGCAGCTGTGGCGACATTGCCGCGGCGACATCTGGCCACGGAGCCGCGATAGCCGCCATAACCGCACCGCCAAAAACAAGGCCCCAAAACGTGACAGCCAGCGGGTGGACCGTCTTGGTTGCTATCCGGCTAAACACCGCGAGCGACGCGCCACAAAAGCCCGCAATCACGCCCGACGTGACGCCCCAAACCGAAAAATGAAAACCGGAAAGGTCGCCATCGGTCACTGCAAGTACACAGCCACCGATGTTAAAAGCGATGGCAACGAGCTTGTTGGGAGTCACATCCTCGCGATAAAGTACGCGGCCGAGCATGACG
>USJQ01000190.1 GCA_900554985.1 uncultured Collinsella sp.
TATCACCTCCTGTGGGTTTCTTAACGGAGTTCTGACGTGAGAAGTGGATTTTTTGGCACTAAAATTGAATATTAGTCCTGTTGACCGCGGGTATTCTTTTTGCTAACACGCCATGCGGACACGTGCGATTGCTCCGACACTCCAAAACCACAGTCTGTTCGCTTTACAACATGCAAACATGCGTTCGATAATAGGAGACATGGAATATCGACAGACAGATGGCAAAACTCGGCGCGTGCACAAGCAGTATGTGGACGTCGTGGCTCGCATCCTCGCGGGCGGACAGGTCGTGCCGGTCACCGTCTGCTGGGTCGACGGTCGTTGCTTTACGATTGACGAGATTGTCTCGACCACTGGGTTTGGCCTGACGGTTCACGGCATTCGTACGGCAACCTATAAGGTGCGTTTTGGCGGGCATGCGACCGAGTTGTATCTGGAGGACCAGACGCGTGAACGACCAGATGGCTCGCAGGCCCATCTGATGCGTTGGTGGGTGTGGGCATTCGACCGTACGCTCGAGGGCGAGCGCCGTAGGTAAGGACGTACGGCATTCGGGTACAATGACAGGAATCTTGTCACCTACGGCGCTGTCGCGGCGCTTTTGAAAGGACGAACCTATGAACGATATCCAGGGCTATCAGAACGGCCCCGTCGAGACCGGCGCAAGCCGTGCCAAGGAGATGTCGCCGCGCGCGTACAATCTCGCCATGTCTGCCCTGATCTTCTTGGGCTTTTGCGCCATGGGTGCCGGCGCCTACTTTACGAGCACCATGTCGTTTGCGCGCATGATGATGAACGGCGCCGCCTTGCCGCTGGTCTTTGGCTCGTTTATTTTGACCATCGTCGGCATGGTCATGATGTCGGCCGCCGCCAGCAAGCAGTCCGTGGGCCTGTCCCTTGTGGGCTACGTAATCTTTGCGAGTACCTTTGGCCTGACCGCGTCGTTTGGCCTTGCCAACTACGACCTGCCCACCATCAACACTGCCTTTATCGCCACGGCCGCCATCACCTTTGTCTTTGGCGCCTTGGGCGTGACGTTCCCCAAGTTTTTCCAGCGCGTATATGGCATCGGTTTTGGCATTCTGCTCGCCACTATTCTGGTTGAGATCGTGCTGATGTTCATGGGTGTCTCGCAGACCATCACCGACCTGATCGTGATCGTGGTGTTTGCCGGCTTTATTGGCTACGACACCTATGTTGCCACGACAGTGCCGCCTACGCTGCCCAACGCCGTGCTCATGGCGTCCAATCTATTCGTGGACATTATCAACGTGTTCTTGCGCAGCCTGAACATCCTTGGCCGTCGCGACTAGTGGCGAATTGCGGCGGTGCTTGCCGTGCGTGTAAATCGATGCGAAAGGCGGTCCTTCGGGGCCGTCTTTTTTGTACGCTGCGGGGTATCATGGATGGGAAAAGCCGATAGCGGCAGAGACCGAGAAAGGTGACCACTTATGGCAGACGTCGACAACAGGAACCGTAACCGCAGGTCCAACCGAGCGGGTCAGCCCAATCCCAAGCGCGAGGCGCGTGCCAAGGCCGCCGAGCGTCACGTGGCAACTGTGTCCGAAGCGTGCGCCAAGGATATCGAGCGTTCGCTTGCCGGTGTTCGCGAGTTTGACGGTATGCCTGCCGGCTTTGTCTCGGCGATGAAGGCCAAGGTTCAGAGTGCTGTGGCCACCGAAGAACAGGTTGCCGAGGACGTCGAGGGCGCGGAGGCTGCCGAGGTCGAGGCAGCTCCTGAGCCCGTCGAGGAGCCTGCCGAGGAAATCGCCGAAGCTGAGTCCGCGCCTGCTGAGGAGCCTGCTGCGTCCCTGCCTGAGGTCACCGTGCTCGATGCCTCCGCCACGCAGGCCATCTTGGACAACGGTCGTGGCTATGCGCAGTTCTGCGACATGGCCGTGCTCGCCTTTGCCTCGTTCACCAACCCGGGCGGTGGCTATATTCAGGGTTATCTGGGCCAGGAGGCCACACTGTGCGCCGATTCGTATCTGTACAACGTTCTCGATAAGCAGCGCAAATGGTACGGCGAGAACCGTCGCCGCAACATCAACTGCGAGCTCTATCGTAACCGCGCCCTAGTGGTGCCTGCGGTGCGCTTCGACCGCAACCACGTGCATGCATACGCCGACGTGATCGTGGCCGCCGCGCCCAACGTTAAGCGCGCCCGCCAGGAGTATCGCGTGAGCGACGATGCTCTGCTGGATGCCCTGCGCGACCGCATTCGCTTTGTGCTTGCCATCTGCTGCGAGCTGGGTCGCGAGGAGCTCGTGCTGGGCGCTTGGGGCTGCGAGAACAACGGCTTTGACGCAGAGGCCGTGGCCGAGCTCTTCCGCAAGGAGCTCGCGTCGGGCGACTTTAAGGTCAAGCAAGTCTTCTTTGCCGTGCCTTCTACGCGCTGGGATGAGGATTTTGCCAAGTTCGAGCACGTGCTGGCAAACTTCCCCGAGCGCAACGAGGAGTCCTATGCCCAGGTTGCCGCTCGCGCTGCGGCAGCTCGCGCCGCCGAGCAGGCCCAGGCTGCTACCGAGGATGATGAGGACGAGGACGATTGGCGCAAGTACCTGTAACCGGTACGTGTTGACAGATAGGTCGAGCCGGCGGGAGAGGCTGCTCCCGCCGGCTTTTTACTAAAAGGAAGGGCTTACGATGAAAAACGTTCTATGCTTTGGCGACAGCAACACCTATGGTTACGATCCGGCGGGCATGCGCGACGGCACCGCGGTGCGCTATGCGCGGGATGTGCGCTGGTGTGGCGTGGCCCAACGTGACTTAGGCGAGGGCTGGCATGTAATTGAAGAAGGCCTCAACGGCCGCACGACGGTACGCGACGACATGTGCCATCTGGACACCAATCTTAACGGCATTCGCGCGCTTCCGATGATGCTCGAGGCCCATAAGCCGCTGGACGCCATTGTGATCATGCTGGGCACCAACGACTGCAAGACGGTCTTTAACGTGACGGCTGCCGATATCGCTCGTGGCGCCATGGCGCTGATTCGCGCCGTCCGCGCGTTTCCGTGGACCGACGCTGCGCCTTGTCCGCGCATTCTGCTGATGGCGTCTATCAAGATTAAGCCGCAAATCGCCGACGTATATATGACCGATTTTGACGAGCATTCCGTAGAAGCCTCGGAACATTTTGGTGAGTACTACGCGCATGTGGCTGAGCAGTTTGGCTGCGACTTTTTGAATGCCGCCGACTTTGCCGAGCCGGGCGATATCGACTATCTGCATATGATGCCCGAAAGCCATGAGAGCCTGGGTCACGCCGTGGCAGCCAAGCTCCAAGAGATGCTCGGTGAGTAGCGCGACCCCAAACCACCGCAAAGGTGCCTGTCCCCTTTGCGGTGGTTCAAAGGGGGCGGGCGCCTTTGCGGTGGCTTGGGCTGCGAATCTTAATACTGCCACATGTGGTTGACAGGGCCGGAGCCTTTGCC
>USJQ01000191.1 GCA_900554985.1 uncultured Collinsella sp.
GGAATGGCCGCGGCCAGCGGCAGGCTGGCGCTGAGGTAGACCAGCATCAGTCCCGCCACCATAAATACATCGCCGTGAGCGAAGTTGATCAGCCGCAGGATGCCGTAGACCATGGTGTAGCCGATGGCGATGAGGGCGATGCTGACGATGAGCACGGCGATGTCTAGTCCCTTGGTGGGGTAGCGCTTGTACGGGCGGGCGCGCGTACGCAGATAGAAGCGGCGCTGTTCTGCCGCCAAAGCTGTGGCATCGGTCTTGCCCACGCTCGAGATGAGCAGTGGCACACACAGTGGCAGCATGAGCTTAAGCTTCTTGATGGGGTTCTTGGTGTCGTACTCGACGCCGCGTGCGGTCTGCGCCTCCATGATGGCGTTCATCTCCTGACCAAACACCGGCACAAAGCGCAGCGCCGTGGTAAAGGTGAAGGCATAGCGATACGGCACGTGCAGCACCTCGACGCAGGCGTTGGCAAGGTCGTTGAGCTTGGTCACCATGAGCATGAGGATGAGCGGTAACGCCACACCCAGCAGGCGCAGGCAGGCCTTCGATCCTGTGACGAAGCCCGTGTCGGTGATAAAACCCCACACCACGTTGCCATCGCGCATAAAGGCCAGCTGGAGCACCAGCATGATAAGCGCGAGCGGAATCAGCAACTTGAGCAGCGAGAACAGGCGATCGACGACACCGGCGTAGGCGCCCAGCGCAAGGGTGAGTGCCAAAAAGGTGTCGGACAAAAAGATGCCGATGATGATGGCGGCGGCAAGGCCCGGCTTGAAGACGGGGTTCAGGCGATGCAACAGCGTGTCGCCCGGCATATAGTCGATGACGTTAACCACGACGGACCATCTCCTCGGTAATGCGAACGATATCGGTAACCTCGCTCACCTGCGCAAAAGCGGGGGAGACGGAGGATGCCAAGCGGCGCGAGAGTTCAATGACCTGGGGCGGCTCCACGTAGGCACGCTGCATGAGATCGATGTTCGAGAATAGCTCGTGTGTGCGTCCGCGGTCGAGGATACGGCCGTCGGCCATCACAACGATGCGCTCGGCAAAGTCGGAAACGACTTCCATATCGTGGCAGACCATGATCACGGCGCAGCCGCGCTCTGCCATGGTGCGCACCGTTTCCATGACGGTCATGCACTCGCGGTAGTCAAGGCCGCTCGTGGGCTCGTCGAGCACCACGATCTTGGGCTCAACCACTACGACGGAGGCGAGCGCCACCATTTGTCGCTGGCCGCGCGAAAGCGAGAAAGGCGCCTCGTCGGCGGGCAGACCAAAGCGGTCGATGACCAGCTGGGCGCGACGCAGAGCCTCGGCACGGTCCATGCCGCCAAGCTCCAGGCCAAAGGCGACCTCGTCGAGCACGGTGTCCTTGCAGATCTGGCGGTCAGGGTTTTGGAAGAGGGTCGCGACTTCGCGGGCGATACGGCTCGTGGGAACGGCTACGGTATCCAGTCCCGTGACGCGCACGCTGCCCGAGGCGGGCTTAAGCAGGCCTGTGAGCAGCTTGGTGAGCGTGGTCTTGCCGGCACCGTTCTGGCCGACGATGCCCACGAGCTCGCCGGGATAGAGGGTCAGGTTGAGGTCGTGGACGGCGGCGCCGCCATTGGGATAGGCAAACTCGACATGGTCGAAGGTGAGTACGGGTTCGGCGTCCTTGGCATGAGGACGCAACGACGGTGCATGCGGGGAACCGGCGGGCGCCTGGGCTTCGATGGCCGCGTGTGCGGGGTCGACGATGCCCGAAATCAGGCGCTCGGCCTCATCGACATCCAAGCAGGGGGTGCCGCTTACCAGGCCATCGGCCTCGAGGCTATTGAAGATACGCGTGACGCGAGGGCAGTCGACGCCGATGGCACGGAGCTCGTCGGTATGCGCGAAGACCTCGTGTGGCTCGCCCTGCAGCGCGATTTCGCCATGGTTGAGCACGAGCACGCGGTTGCAGTACTCCGAGAGCAGGGCGACCTTTTGCTCAACGACGACGATGGTGATTCCAAGTGCGCGGTTTGCCTCACGTAGCGTCTCGAAGACCAACGTGGAGCTGGCGGGGTCGAGTGCCGCGGTGGGCTCGTCGAGAACCAAGACGCGCGGACGCATAGCGAGGATGGCAGCGATGGCTACCTTTTGCTTCTGTCCGCCCGAGAGGGTGGCGATCTCGCGGTCGCGCAGGTCGCTGATGCCGACGGTCTCGAGGGTTTCGGTGACGCGCTGCTCAATCTGGTCGTGCGGCACGCCAAAGTTCTCGAGGCCAAAGAGCATCTCATCCTCAACCACGGAGGCGACCATCTGCGTGTCGATGTCTTGCAGCACGCTGCCGATGATCTGCGATACGTCGGTGAGCGAGACCTCGCAGGTGTCGTGGCCGTCAACCATGACGGACCCAAAGAACGTGCCGGTGTAGTGGTGGGGCACGGCGCCCGACAGGCAGGCGGAAAGCGTGGACTTGCCGGCGCCCGAGGGCCCGATGATGCCGATGAAATCTCCCTTGTTCACGCTGAGCGAGATGTGGCTAAGCGCCTGCTCGGTCTGCGTGCCATAGGAGAACGAGACATCGTCGACGTTGATGATCGTTTCCATGGATACCTTTCATAGTCATTGGGGACGTTCTTACATGACTAGTCGTTTAAGAACGTCCCCAAAAGCTAGTCGTTTGGGACAGTCTTTGTTGGTGGAGTGCGGAGACGGCTTTACGAGGGGCCCCAGGTTGGCGCGAAAGAGGAGCGAAGCGTACTTGGGCACGCGAGCGACGAATGAACGCCAAGATGGGGTGGCTCATAAAGCCGAACGGGTTAGTTGAGCTTCAGGGCCTTCTGGATGGGCAGGTAGAGGGCACCGACCAGAATGGCGTTAAAGACGGCGGTCATGGCGACGACGGGAAGCATGGCGGCGGCGAGCTCGCCCACCACGCCGAGCATGGCCATCTTGATGACCATGAAGATGACGCCGGAGACAAAGGTGGTCACGAAGGTTGCGACGATGGCGACGGCAGGCTTGACCTGACCGTTCTTGCCGGCGGCGTTGACGATGCCGGCCATGAGCATGGCGGCGATGCCCTCGGCGGCAAAATCGACGAACGGCGAAGTGGGGGTGATCTGGATCACGGCAGCCGAGATGAGGCCAATGACGAGCGCCTGGCCGATGTTGGGGCGAACGACCAGGATGGTGAGGCAGAAGGCCGAGATGATGAACTCGGGGCTGATCATGCCGCCCGAGATGCCCGAGATTGCCTTGCCGACGGTGAAGTTGAGGATGAAGCCGGCGGCGAGCAGGATGGCGAGCAGGACGAGGGCGCGGACATCGAGTTTGCCGCGATCGGCGGTCTGGACGGTGCGGGGCTGGGTGGCGGTGTTGTTCTGAGACATGGTGAAAAT
>USJQ01000192.1 GCA_900554985.1 uncultured Collinsella sp.
GGACGCATTCAGAGGGAAACCCATCGGGTCCCGGTGAGAGCCACAGGGCTATCGATGACCCCGTGTTCTGCAATCCTGCCGAGACGCCGGTCACAGTCGAAAGAATCAGGCTCATGTACTCGGCCTTCTTCTCCTCGGCCATCTCGTCCTGGTTCATGCGCACCTCGCGAAGGGCGCGGACCTGGGCGATGGACAGGGCGTCGACGTAGGGGTTACGCACGCGGACGGCGCAGCCGAGCACGCGGCGGCGCTGCAGCGGCCACTCGTCACCGACGATGGCAAGGACCCACTTACGGGTGAGCTGCATATCGGTAAAGACCTTCTCGGACAACTCCTGGCGATCGCCCAGGTGCAGGTACATCTTGGCGATGCGCTGGTCGGTCTTGGCGATCGACATCTCGATGTTGTCGATAAAGGTGCGGAAGAACGGCCACTCCTGGTAGGCAGCCTTAAGCTGGTCCAGATCGCCAAACTGCTCGCAGGCGGTACCCAGGCCGTACCAGGCGGCCAGATTGATGCGCGCCTGGCTCCAGCTGAAGATCCACGGAATGGTACGCAGGTCGTCGAGCGACTTGGCACCCAAACCGCGCTTGGCGGGACGCGAGCCGATCGGCAGCAGACCGACCTCGGTCAGCGGCGTCACGGTCGAGAACCACGGTGTAAAGTCCTCGGTGTTCAGCAGGTCCAGATAGCGCTCGTGGCTTACGGCGTTGAGCTTCTCGGCCATATCCCAGAACTTCTGCGTGGTCTCGGTGTTGGTCTTCTCGACGCTCGGGGCCGACTGCAAAAGCGTTGCGGCGGCAACGGACTCAACATGGCGCTGAGCCAGCGTACGGTTGCCGTAACGGGCAAAGATGACCTCGCCCTGCTCGGTGAGCTTAAAGAAGCAGTTGACCGAACCCTTGGGCTGCGCCAGCACGGCCTTGTTGGCCGGACCGCCGCCACGGCCCACGGCACCGCCGCGACCGTGCATGAGCACCAGGTCGATATCGTTCTTCTCGGCCCACTTGGCAATGCGCTCCTGCGCGGAGTGCAGCGCGAGCATGGCCGTGGTAGGACCGGCATCCTTGGAGGAGTCGGAATAGCCCAGCATGACCTCCATGCGGCGGTTGGTCTGGGCAAGGCGCTTTTGCACCACGGGCAGCGTAAGCATCTGGTCGAGCACGTCGACGCAGCCCTCGAGGTCCTCGAGCTGCTCAAACAGCGGGATCACGTCGAGCTCGGGGACATCCTCCTCGTGTGCGAAAGACAGGTGAGCAAGCTCGAAGACGTCGGCCACATGCTGGGCACTCTTGGTGAACGAGATGATGTAGCGGTGCGCCATCTTCTTGCCGTAGCGCTTTTGGATGGAGCCGATAGCGCGGAAGGTATCGATGACCTCGCGCGTCATGGGCTGCAGGTCGCCATGGATACCGTTCTCGTGGATATCCTTGAGGGCGCGGGCGTGCACCACGGAGTGCTGACGGAACTCCATCTCGACCATATGGAAGCCGAAGGACTCGACCTGCCAGATGATGGTCTGGACCGGGCCGTAGGCAGCACGGACGGCACCGCAGGCGGCCAGGGAGCGCTGAACGACACGCAGGTCATCCAAGAACTCGTCTGCGCTGTGGTACATGGTGTCGGTGATGCGACGCACGGTGGCGTTCAGACGGTCGGCCATGACGAGCATGACGGCGCGATGCGGCTCGTGCTCGGAGATCAGCTCGGCGCGTGCGGTGTACTGGGTGCTCATCTCGACCTGATGGTTCCACAGGTTGATGAGCTCGGCAGACGGCTTGCTGTAGGTGGCCTCGAGCGTCAGGTTGCGGCCGATGCGGCGGCACTTGTCCTCGAGCTTGAGCACCATGTGAGTGAAGTACTTGGCGGCGACCTCGCGGCTCACCTTGGCGGTGACGTTGGGGTTACCGTCGCGGTCGGAACCGATCCAGCTGCCGGGATGGAAGAACGCCGGGCACAGCGGCGGCACGGTACCGGCCTTGTCGCCCAGCACCCAGTCGTCAAAGCGACGATAGATGACGGGGATGACGTCGAACAGCGTGTTATCGAAGATGTCGATGATGGTATCGGCTTCCTCGACCGGCGTGGGCTTCTTGAGCGCGATGGGGCTCGTACGCACCAGGGCGTCGATCTCCTGCAGCATATGGCGCTCGTTCTCCACTAGGTCGGAGCCGCCCAGACGCGGACGCTCCTCCAGCAGGTTGGAGATACGGCGAATCTTGCCCTCGACGGCCTTGCGACGGGCCTCGGTGGGATGTGCGGTAAAGACAGGGTGGAACTCGAGCTTGCTGAGCAGCTCGTTGGCGCCCTCGACACCCATCTCGTTTACCAACTGGTGATAGGCGACGGTGAGCCCGTTGGCGGGATCGACCTCGGTATCGGTCGATGCGCCGGCCTCGCGCTCGCGCAGCTGCGCCACACGGTAGTTCTCCTCCGACAGGTTTGCCAGGTGGAAGAAGCTCGTAAAGGCGCGAACGATGACCTGCTGCTTATCGAGCGGCAGGCTGTCGATCAAATCGACGACCTCACGGAATGCCACGGCGGTGGGCTCGTCGGCGGTAGGCACGCCCTGCTCGTCGACGGCCTCGTCGGCAGCGCGGGTACCGGGGTTGCCGGCATTGGCCACAATCTCGGCCGACAGGATCTTGTCGAACAGGTCCGCGATCTCAGGATCATACTCGCTAAGCACACGACGCTCCAGGCGCAGGAACAGCGCCAGATTGTCGCGCAGCTCCTCGGGGATCTCGATCTCGGCGAGACGCTCCCTGGACTCGGCATTCGAGCCGATTCGGTTAACGAGGCGGTTGACCACGGCAGCGACGCGCGCCGCGGCTTCGGGTACAGACTGGTTGCTTAGGTTCTCAGCCACGTTTCCTCCCATTCCTCCTTCTATGCACGTAACATGCGGTATTCATTATAGGCGCTTGCGAAATACTTTCGATACTGATTGCGCTTTACCACACAAAAGTATTTTCTGCATTGCAAGGGTTTTGCTCTAAATGGTCGTATTTCTCGGTGGACGGCATACACAAACGGGGGCATTCCGCATAAATGCGAAACACCCCCGTAACAATCGCTCGCAATGGACGGGACACTCAAGCGGGTCCGCAGCTCAAAATGATGCGCTACAGGCGCTCGCGAACCGCCTCGACGACGTTGGCCAGATCGGCAAGGACCTCTTCATGGCTCTCCATGTCGCGCACCTTGACCTTGCCGGCGGCAAGCTCGTCGCCACCCAGGACCAAAATGAGCTTGGCGCCAACCTTGTCGGCCTGCTTGAACTGAGCTTTGAGCGAACGACCCTGGTCGTCGGCCTCGGTCACGATGCCAGCGGCGCGAAGCTCCTGCGTGATGGCAAAGACGTTCT
>USJQ01000193.1 GCA_900554985.1 uncultured Collinsella sp.
GTCTACACGGTCAACGACGGACGTATCGTCTTTGACGGCCAGGACATCACCGAGCTCACCACCGACAAGCGTTCGCGCGCCGGCCTGTTTCTGAGCTTCCAGGCCCCGGTCGAGATCCCGGGCGTGCCGCTGTCGAGCTTTTTGCGCGCCAGCATCGCCGGCCGCCCCGGCCTGGAGATGAAGGGCAAGGAGTTCCGACGTCGCGTCAAGGAGCTCGCGGCCGAGCTCAACATGGATACCGCCTACCTCAACCGTGAGCTGGGCGTGGGCTTCTCGGGCGGCGAGAAAAAGAAGGTCGAGATGCTCCAGCTTCTGCTGCTGCCGCCCAAGCTCGCCATCCTAGACGAGACCGACTCCGGCCTGGACGTCGACGCGCTTTCCACCGTCAGCCACGGCATGGACGCCTACCGCAAGAGCTGCGACGGCTCCATGCTCATCATCACGCACAACACGCGCATCCTGGAGCACTTGGATGTCGACCGCGTCCACGTTATGGTCAAGGGTCACATCGTGCGCGAGGACGACGCCTCGCTCATCCCCTGGATCGACAAGAACGGCTTTGAGACCTTCGAGCGCGAGGCCGCCGAGCAGCGCGCCCAGGCCGAGGCCGCCGCTGCCGAGCAGCAGGCGTAAAGGGGCGACGTAATGACCAAGAACCGCACCGAGGTCGCGGACATCGACCGCAGCCTCTACGACTTCACCTATGGCGAGGAGGGATTCGAGCGCCTCGACGCCGGCATCACGCCCGACATCGTGCGCGAGATCAGCGCCAAAAAGGACGAGCCGCAGTGGATGCTCGACCTGCGCTTAAAGTCCCTCGAGATCTTCAACCGTTTTCCCGACCCGACGTGGGGCCCCTCCATCGAGGGCCTGGACATGGACAACATCGTCACCTACGTCAAGCCCAACACCGACCAAAAGCACGACTGGGAGTCGGTGCCCGACGACATCAAGAACACCTTTGATCGCCTGGGCATCCCCGAGGCCGAGCGCAGCTACCTGGCGGGCGTCGGCGCGCAGTACGACTCCGAGCTGGTCTACCACAACATGCAGGACACCGCGTCCAAGATGGGTATCGTCTATTCCGGCATCGAGGAGGCCCTGCACGATCCGCAGTGGGAGCCGCTCATCCACGAGAAGTTTATGACGCTCATCCCGCCCACCGACCACAAGTTTGCGGCCCTGCACGGCGCCGTATGGTCGGGCGGCTCGTTTGTCTACGTGCCCAAGGGCACCAAGCTCGACTTCCCGCTGCAGAGCTACTTCCGCCTTAACGCCAAGGGCGCCGGCCAGTTTGAGCACACGCTCATCATCGTCGAGGACGATGCCGACCTGCACTTTATCGAGGGTTGCTCCGCGCCCAAGTACAACGTGGCCAACCTCCACGCCGGCGCCGTCGAGCTCTTTGTGGGCAAGCGCGCACACCTGCGCTACTCGACCATCGAGAACTGGTCCAAGAACATGTACAACCTCAACACCAAGCGTGCGCGCGTGGACGAGGACGGCGACATCGAGTGGATCAGCGGCTCCTTCGGCAGCCACGTGGGCTACCTCTACCCCATGAGCGTGCTCAACGGCCGCCGCGCCCGGTCGAGCTTTACCGGCATCACCTTTGCCGGCGCCGGTCAGAACCTCGATACCGGCTGCAAGGTCGTGCTCAACGCGCCCGAGACCTCGGCAACCGTCGAGACCAAGGGCATCTCCAAGAGTGGCGGCATTCAGACCTTCCGCAGCTCTATTGTGGCGACACCCAAGGCCGAGGGCTCCAAGGCAACCGTGAGCTGCCAGTCGCTGATGCTCGACGACCAAAGCCGCTCCGACACTATTCCGGCCATGGACATCCGCGCCAAGAACGTCGACATCGGCCACGAGGCCACTATCGGCCGCATCGGCGACGACAAGGTGTTCTACCTGATGAGCCGCGGTATCTCGGAGGAAGAAGCCCGTACCATGATCGTCAACGGCTTTGCCAACCCGGTCTCCAAGGAGCTGCCGCTGGAGTACGCCGTCGAGATGAACAACCTGATCAAGCTCGAGATGGAAGGAGCGATCGGATAATGAAACAGGAAACCAACACCGCTGCTACCACCCTTGAGCAGGTCAACGCGATGCCGGCTGCCACTTGGGGCTGGTTGAAGATGAGTCAGACTAAGCTCGAGCTCTCTGACGAGCTTGCCGCCGCTCCCGCGGAGGCCGTTGAGGTCGAAGGCTTGGGCGAGCAGTTTGCCGGCGCTGCCGACGCGTTTGGCACCGCCACGAACGCCATGGCCGAGCGCTTCCCCGAGCGCCGTACCGCTGCCCCCGGTGATGCCGCCGATCGCGCACGCATCACGCCCGAGACCGAGCTCGACGTGCCCGCCACCTCTGTCTACCAGGCCGGTGCCATCAAGCTCGAGGAGGAACTCTCCCCCGCCGAGGCCTTCGAGACTGGCATGGGCGAGGCTGCCTACGCCTACTTGGCCGAGCACGCCACCAAACGCATCGTCATCGATGTGCCCGCATGCAAGCACGCCACGGTTACCGTGCGCGTGAGCGGTGTCGATGCAGCCGCGGCCATCGCCGCCATCGACGTCGTCGCCCGCCCTCAGTCGACGCTCGATCTGCTTATTGCCCTGGACTCCCCCGTTGCCGGCCAAGGCGTCGTGGGATCCGCGCTACGCGTGTGCGCCCACGAGTACGCCACCGTCAACGTGACCTGCACGCAGACGCTCGACGATAGCTGGATCGCGCTCGACGACACCGGCCTGTTCCTGGACGAGGGCGCGCGCGTCAACGTGCAGCACACCGTCCTGGGTGCCGGCGCCAGCGCCACCGGCCTTGCCGGCGACCTGCTGGGCGATACCGCCAAGGTCACCATCGATACTGACTACCTGGGCGCCCGCGAGCAGGTGCGCGACTTTAACTATGAGCTGCGCCACCGCGGTCGCAAGACCGAGTGCGAGATCGACGCCAACGGCGTGCTGACCGGCACGTCCAAGAAGGTCTACCGCGGCACCATCGACCTCGTGCACGGCTGCAAGGGCGCAACCGGTACCGAGCGCGAGACGGTGCTCTTGGCCAACAAGGGCGCCGACAACAAGACCGTTCCCGTCATTCTCTGCGACGAGGACGACGTCGCCGGCAACCACGGTGCCACCATCGGCCACGTCCGCGACGAGCAGCTGTTCTATCTCGCCTGCCGCGGCCTTGACCAAAGCGCCGCCGAGGACCTGTTCATCCGCGCCAAGCTGGAGGACGCCGCGATTTCCGCCACCGATGAGCGCACCCGCGCCGCCGTTGTCCGCCTGGGCAACAACCTGATCGATAACTTTGAGGAGGAGCTCGCATGATCGACACCGAGCACGTTAAATGCGACACCTGTAC
>USJQ01000194.1 GCA_900554985.1 uncultured Collinsella sp.
ATTTCTTCCCCTTCACCGATCCCAGCTGCGAGGTGGACGTGAGCTGCCACGTGTGCGGCGGCAAGGGCTGCAACTTCTGCAAGCATAGCGGCTGGATCGAGATCCTGGGCTGCGGCATGGTCGACCCCAACGTCCTGATCAACTGCGGCATCGACCCCGAGAAGTACACCGGCTTCGCCTTTGGCATTGGCGCCGAGCGCGTCGCGGCCCTGCGCTACGACCTGCCCGACCTGCGAACGCTCATGACGGGCGATATGCGCTTCTTGAACCAATTTTAAGTTGACCTGTCCCGGCGGCTTCCCGAGCCACCACACCTTGCCTTTCAATCGTCGGTTGCGTACCTAAGTACGCGGCCCTCCTCTTTCAAGGCAATCTGCGGCACCTCGGAAACCCGTCTCCGTAGCTGGAGTTTTCCGACTGTTTATTGCAGGCGTTACAGATGAAAGGAGACCAGTTAGATGCGCGTTTCTTACGACTGGCTCAAGACCATGATCGATATTCCGGAGGATCCCAAGACCCTTTCGGACGAATATATCCGTACCGGCACCGAGGTCGAGGCGATCGATACCGTGGGCGAGTCCTTCGACCACGTGGTGACCGCCCAGGTGCTCACCAAGACCCCGCACCCCGATAGCGACCACATGTATGTGTGCTCGGTCGACGTGGGCGACAAGAACCTCGACGCCGACGGCAACCCCGCTCCGCTGCAGATTGTCTGCGGAGCGCAGAACTTTGAGGCCGGCGACCACATCGTCACGGCCATGATCGGCGCCGAGCTGCCCGGCGACATCAAGATCAAGAAGAGCAAGCTTCGCGGCGTCGTGTCCATGGGCATGAACTGCTCCGCGCGCGAGCTCGGCCTGGGCGGCGACCACTCCGGCATCATGATCCTGCCCGAGGACACGCCCTGCGGCATGCCGTTTGCCGAGTATGTGGGCTCGAGCGATACCGTGCTCGACTGCGAGATCACGCCCAACCGCCCCGACTGCCTGTCCATGATCGGCATGGCCCGCGAGACCGGTGCCATCTTCGACCGCGATTTCCACGTTGAGCTGCCCGCCATCCAGGCCGAGACCGGCCGCACGACGGACGACGAGCTTTCGGTCGAGATTGCCGACGAGGGCCTGTGCGACCGCTATGTCGCTCGCATCGTGCGCAACGTGAAGGTCGGCCCGTCGCCCGACTGGATGGTCAAGCGCCTCAACGCCCTGGGCGTGCGTCCGCACAACAACATCGTCGACATCACCAACTATGTGATGATGCTCACCGGTCAGCCGCTGCACGCCTTTGACCTGTCCAGCTTTGCCGAGCGCGAGGGCCGTCGCCGCGTGGTGGTTCGCGCCGCCCAGCAGGATGAGAAGTTCACGACGCTCGATGGCGAGGAGCGTGTGCTCGACGCCGGCATGGGACTCATCACCGACGGCGAGCGTCCCGTGGCGCTGGCCGGCGTTATGGGCGGCATGGATTCCGAGATCGAGGACGACACCGTCGACGTGATGGTCGAGAGCGCTTGCTTCAACGCCGGTCGCACCTCGCACACCAGCCGTGACCTGTCGCTGATCTCCGACGCCTCCATCCGCTTTGAGCGCCAGGTTGACGAGACCGGCTGCGTGGACGTCGCCAATGTGACGTGCGCGCTTATCGAGGAGATTGCCGGCGGCGAGGTTGCTCCCGGCTATGTCGATGTTTTCCCCGCGCCCAAGACCATCGACAGCATCAAGCTGCGCTTGGCCCGCGTGCACGCCATCTGCGGCGCCGACATCGAGCCCGACTTTATCGAGCGCTCGCTCACCCGCTTGGGTTGCACCGTCGAGCGCGACGGCGAGGACTTTATGGTTACCCCGCCGAGCTTCCGTCCCGACCTGCCGCGCGAGATCGATCTGATCGAGGAAGTCCTGCGCCTGTGGGGCATGGGTCGCGTGACGGCGACCATCCCGGCTGCCAAGAACCACATCGGCGGCCTGACCCGCGAGCAGAAGCTCACCCGCAAGGTCGGCGAGATCCTGCGCGCCTGCGGCCTCAACGAGACCACGACCTTTGGCTTTGCCGCCCCGGGCGACCTGGAGAAGATCGGCATGGCCACCGAGGGCCGCGGCTGCCCCGTGGTGCTCATGAATCCGCTGGTAGCTGAGCAGACCGAGATGCGTCGTTCGCTGCTGCCGGGCCTGCTGCAGTCCGTTGCCTACAACGAGGCCCACGGCACGGCCAACGTGCACCTGTACGAGGTCGGCAACCTGTTCCACGGTCGCGAGAACGCCAGCCTGCCCAAGGAGACCAAGTCCGTGGCGGGTGTGCTCTCGGGCCAGTGGAGCGAGCAGTCCTGGAACATGAAGTACGGCAAGCTGCGCTTCTTCTTTGGCAAGGGCATTGTCGAGGAGCTGCTCGCCCAGCTGCGCATCGAGAAGGTTCGCTTCCGTCCCGTCGAGGGCGAGGGCTACGCTTTCTTGCAGCCGGGTCGTGCGGCCGAGGTTCTGTCCGGCGGAACCGTGCTGGGCTGGGTCGGCGAGATTCACCCCGAGGCGCGCGAGGCGATGGGCATCGATGAGGTCGTCGTTGCCTTTGAGCTCGATTTGGACAAGCTGATCAAGGGCGCCCGCAACCAGGAGAACTATCGCGAGTTCTCGCAGTACCCGGCTGTTGAGCATGACCTTGCCATTGTGGTCGACAACACTGTGACCTGCGAGGATCTTGAGCGTCGCATTACCAGTGCCGGCGGCAAGCTGCTCGAGGGCGTGCGCCTGTTCGATGTCTACCGCGATCCGGTCCGCATCGGTGCGGGCAAGAAGTCCATGGCCTTTGCGCTCACGTATCGCTCGGACGACCACACGCTTACCAGCGAAGAGGTCGAGAAGGCGCACCAGAAGATCGTCACCAAGGTGTGCAAGGGCGTAAACGGCGAGGTCCGCTCGTAATCTTTGCTGTTCGGAACCCGCCCCCGAGAGGGGTTTTCACGGCAACGTCCTCGCCGCTTCGCGGCTGCGGGATGTTGCCTTAGAACACCCCTCTCGGGGGCGGGTTCCTGCGTTAACCTTGTTGCGAGCGGACCGCATCTTCTTCCGGGTGACCGGAAAGTTGGGAGTGCATGGGCCCTTTATTGGGCGGTGCGTGGACCTGGGTTAATAACGTACGTATTGCAAGGACGTGCTGCGTTGTGGGCGGTGCGCCTTTTTGTTAGTATGCTGAGTCGGTGTTACGGATTGTTGGAAACGTAACACGAAACGTTCTGATTGAGAGGGCTCATGCATATTCCCGATAACTATCTGTCCCCGCAGACCGATGCCGTCATGGCGGTGGCGATGGTGCCCGTTTGGGTCCATTGCATCAAAAAGGTACGCGCCACGCTCGATC
>USJQ01000195.1 GCA_900554985.1 uncultured Collinsella sp.
TTGGCGCTCCATGGGACTCCTTTTGTTACAGAACGGTTGCGCAAAAAGGATTCTGCTCCCAGATATGGATGTAGTAAAGCGAATGTATCTTCAGTATGATTAAGAAATACTAATGTTGGAAGAAAAAACCCTGGCAAAACGTTTTACGGCTACATCGAAGTGGAGGCACGATGGCATCGCGGTATCAGATTGTATGTATGGTGGTCGATTGCGGCAGCCTGAAACGTGCCGCCGACGCGCTGGGCTATACGCAAAGCGCGGTGAGCCAGGCCGTCAAGGCGCTCGAGCGCGAGCTGGGCACCACGATTATCGAGCGCGGCAAGCAGGGCGTCTCGCTTACGCGCGACGGCAAACAGTATCTGCCGTATCTGCGCCAGATCGTAACGGCCGAGGCCGAGCTCGAGGGCAAGCGTCAGGAGTTGCTGGGGCTTTCATCGACCGACATTCGCATTGCGACGTTTACCAACGTGAGCCGTACCGTGCTGCCGCGCGTGATCCGCGACTTTGGGGCCCTGCATCCGGGCGTACGCTTTACCCTCAAGCAGGGCGATTACACGCGCAACGCCCAGTGGGTGCACGATGGCGTGGTTGACTTTTGCTTTACGGCACGCGGATTTACCACGGGGCTTCAGAAGCGCGTGGTCTATCACGACGAGCTGGTGGCGCTGTTGCCAGCCGTCCATCCACTGGCGGCAAAGGAAAAGGTGACGCTTGCCGACCTGGCGTCCGAACCGTTTGTGCTGCTGGATGAGGGCGAACAGAGTCTGGTGCTCGATGCGTTTGCCGCGCACGGGCTATCGCCGCATGTGACGAGTGAGGTCACCGATGACTACACCATTATGGCGATGGTGGAGGAGGGCCTCGGTGTGAGCATGCTCTACCGCCGTACCGTCGAGGGCATGCGGGCCGATATTTGTGTGCGCCCCATCGTGCATGCTCCCTCGCGCGACGTCGTGGCGGCTTGGCGCAGCTGGGACACCATGCCTATCGCCACGAGGCGCTTTATCGACCATATGAGCTCATCGTGAGCTAGTTGCCGATGCGCCACCTTGTTGGATGTGTCTAGCGCGCCCCAGTCTTGGCTTGCGCCAGACGATAGGTGCGTGCCGGATGGCAGAGCAATACCGCCACGACCATAAAGAACGCCGTGGTGCCCAGGCTGATGGGGTAGACCATCATGATGTTCGCAAAGGTGCGGAAGTGCGGGAACACGCAGAACACCCAATAGAAGCGGATGCCGCAGACGCAAATCATGGTGATGAGGGCGGGCATGAGCGAGATGCCAAAGCCGCGCAGATAACCGGACATGTTTTCGTAGAACATGCTAAAGGCGTACGCCGGGAAGATCGAACACACGCGGATATAGCCGATCGAGACGATGTTGGGGTCGCTGTTGAACAGCGCCAGGATCTCGCGCCCCAGACCGACGATGATGACGATGGTGGTGAGTGCAACGATGCCGCCTTCGACCAGGCAGACCTTGAGCGTCTTGGTGCAACGGTCGATCTGGCGGGCACCGTGGTTTTGTCCCACAAAGGTGGTGCAAGCCTGGCTAAAGCTGTTGAGCAGGTTGTAGCACACGTACTCCAAGCTCATGGCGGCGCTTGATGCCGCCATGACCTCGGTGCCCAAGCTGTTGATGGCGGACTGGATGATGATGTTGGCGACGGCAAAGACAGCGCTTTGGATGCCGGCGGGCAGGCCGATCTTGACGATGCGCTTGAGGGCGACGGGGTCTAAGCCTAAGTCGCGTGGGGTGACGCGGACGACGGAGTCGGTCTTGAGCAGGTGGACAAAGAGTGTGGCGGCGCTGACGGTGTAGGCGATGGCGGTGGCGATGGCGACGCCCGCGACGCCCCAGTGGAGCACGGGGACAAAGATGAGGTCCAGGCCAATGTTGAGGACGGTGGACACGGCGAGCGCCTGCAGCGGCATGCGGGTGATGCCGACGGAGCGGAAGATCGCGGCCTCAAAGTTGTAGAGCAAGATCGAGGGCATGCTGAGCAAAAAGACGCGCAGGTAGAGCGAGGCGAGCGGCATGGTTTCGGCAGGCACGTTGAGCGCGGCGAGCATGGGCTCGGCAAAGATCTCGCCCAGCGCGATGACGACAAAGCCCACGAGCGCCATTAAAATCGAGGTATGGACGGCGCGTTTGACCATGTTCTGATCGTTGCGGCCGATAGCGTTGGCGATGACCACGTTGGAGCCAAGCGACATGCCAATAAAAAGGTTGAGCATAAGACTGGTAAGCGGAACATTGGAGCCGACCGCCGCCATGGCGAGGGTTCCCTGGTCGCCCGAGAAGTTACCGATGATGACCGTGGCGATGAGGTTCGACAGCTGCTCCAAGATGCTCGTGGCGGCCACGGGGAAGGCGAACAGGGGAATATTGCGCCATAGCGAGCCGGTGGTCATGTCAATGTGCTTAGATGCGGTGTCTGCCATACGCTCTCAATCTCTAATATGCTCTTTCGTGCTTATTTGCGCAGACGATGATACTCCTAATGCAGCCAGCCGGCACTTAGGGACGTTCCTTTTCTGTCGGCAGCTGGGGACACTCCTTGTCTCTTCTATGACTAGGTGGGGAAGGCGTGCGACAATGGTGGGCGTTGTGTTGTTCGCGCTAAGGAGTTGCCATGTTGTTGTGTCCCGTTTGCCATGAACCGCTGGTGGACGACGAGCGCGGTGCTGCATGCGCGGGCGGACACCGATTTGACCGTGCGCGCGAGGGCTATCTCTATCTGCTGCGCTCGTCCAAGAGCGGCGACTCCATGGGTGATCCCATGTCACAGGCGCGCTGCCGTCGTGACTTTCTGAACCGTGGATACTACGCGCCGTTGCGCGATGCGATGGTCGAGCTGGTGCGCGAGCGGGTGTCTGGACGTGCCGCGTCTACGAACTGCCCCATGACGCTGCTCGATATTTGCTGCGGCGAGGGCTACTACACCAGCGCTATGGGCGCGGTGCCGGGCGTAGATGCTTACGGTTTCGACCTGGGCAAGGAGATGGTGCGCCTTGCCGCCAAGCGCGGCGATGCGACGTACTTCGTGGCCAACATGAAAGATATCCCCGTGGCTGATGGCGCCTTTGATATGGTGACCGAGCTCTTCGCTCCCTTTAACGAGCGTGAGTTTGCCCGCGTGCTGGCGCCAGAGGGTTCGCTCTACACCGTGGTGCCGGGTGCTCGGCATCTGTTTGGCCTCAAAGAGGTGCTCTACGACACGCCATATCTCAATGACGAGAAGCTGCCGAAGACCACCGAACTCGAGTTGGTCGGAACGCAGCGGGTGTTTGCGAACATTACGCTCCAGACCCAGGCTGACATCGAGGC
>USJQ01000196.1 GCA_900554985.1 uncultured Collinsella sp.
GGTCAAAAGAGAACGCATGCGGTCGGTATCGACCTCGTTCTTGGCGCACCCGAGGGTGATGTAGAGCACGGAGCCCAACGGTGTATCCATGTTGGAGAGCGGTCCTTTCGAATGATATTAGCGGTAGTTGGTGAACTGCAGCGGCTGGCCGTAGTCCTGGTCGCGCAGGAACTGAATCACGGTCTGCAACGCGTCCTTCGAAGCAGAGGAAACACGCAGCTTGTCAGCTTCGATGGTCACCTTGACCTTGAGCTTTTGGTCCTTGATGTCCTTGTTGATCTTCTTGGCGGTCGCCTGGTCGATACCCTCGACGATATGGCCGAGCACGCGCACGGTGCCGCCCGATGCCGCCTGCGGAGCATCCCACGAGACAGCCTTGAGGTCGATGCCGCGCTTGATGAGCTTGGAGCTCAGGACATCGATGATCTGCTTGGAGACAAAGTCGGCCGGGGCGTTGATCGTAAAGACCTTGTCGCCCTTCGAAAGCTCGATCGTGGCGCCGGAATCCTTAAGGTCATAGCGCTGGGAAATCTCGCGCGTGGTCTGCTGGAAGGCGTTGTCGACCTCTTGCATGTTGACCTCGGACACGACGTCGAAGCTGGAATCTTTAGCCATGATGTTTCCTTTCGCGTACGAGCGGCTTAGTAGCTATCGTACGAATAGTCGGTAGAATCGGTAGGCGTCTGGCCGTCAGTTGCGGTATCGGCGCCATCCGTGGACTGGGCATCGGTGCCGTCGGTAGTGTCGGTACCATCGGTGGTGTCGGCACCATCAGAACTTTCACCATTCTCGGAATCAGTCGTCTCCTTCTTGGGAACGGTGATCGTCACGCGCGCCACGCCCGAGGTCTTGGTATCGTAACGGACCTTTTCGCCGTTCTTGGTACCGGTGACATCGGAAGGCTTAGACGTGGTGCTCTCGATCGAGGCCTCGGGCGTGTACTCCTGCTCAAAGGGGCCAGTCGCCTGAGCGCCATAGACCGACTTGCCGTCGACCTTGACCTCAATCCACGCAGTCTTTCCCTTAGCAACGGAGACTTTGACCTTCGTGACCTCGTTCTCTTCCTTCTTGGCCGTCGTCTTGGTAGCGTCCGAATCAGTCGACTCATCCGTCGCCTCATCGGTGTCTTCGTCCTCGTCGACCGTTTCGGTCTTCTTAGAAGACTTCTTGGTCGTCGTCTTGGTAACAGCGGGCGTCTCGGGCGTGGTCTCGGGCGTCGAAGATGCGCAGCCGCGCAGAAGTACCACGATGAGCACGATCAGCAGCAACGCCACGGCACCGATACCTGCGTAGACGATACGCGGATCGAGCCCGTTGTTTTGAGGAGCACGGGGACCGCCGCGTCCACGACTGGAACTGCTGCGGCCGCCTCCCTGAGGCATACGGCCACGATTGCTATCGGAACGGCCGCGATAGCCACCCTGGCCCTGAAGGCTGCGCTGACCCGAGCGGGGCGCAAGTTCACCGCGTCCTTGATAGCCACGCTGGCCCGCACGCGGAGCCGAAGAGCGCTGGCCATACGGCTGTGGTTGAGAGCGAAGACGCGGCGTCACCTGCGTGGTATCGGCGTCCGCATAGCCACTGCGAGAGCGTCCGGTGGAGATACCACGGTGACCGCGATCGGAATAGCCGCCGTCGCCGTAGCCGGCACGAGGGTCACGCGCCACGCCGCGGGCAGCGGGAAGTGCACGGTCCTCGGGCATCGGCGTACTGCGGAACCGGTCACGCTGCGAGCGAATCTCCTCGCCCGAACCCGTCTCGGTAATATAACCGGCCTGCTGAGGACGCTGTCCATAGCGAGTCGAACGACCGCCCTGAACCATCAGGAAGCGCCCGTTATCGACAGAGGAACGCGAATTGACGTAGCCGGCGGCGTCCTGGAAACGACCGCCCTGCTGCGACGTCTCGCGTTCGTATGCCATCAGTTCGTCAAAGTAGGCATTGACGACCTCGCGCGGATTGAGGCCCAAAAAACGAGCATAGCTCGAAATCATGCCCTGCGCATAGCCGCGCGGCGGCATCGAAGCAAAGTTACCGGTCTCGAAAAACTCGATGATCTGCGGCCTGATTTTGATGGTGTTGGCGACCTGCTGAATGGAAAGGCCCATTCGGCGACGCTGCTCGAGCAGCATGTCACCAAAGCGTGCAGCCATCAGAATCCTCCAAACTCACGATCTTCACGTGCCATCTCGGCGTCGACAGATTCCAGCGCGGCAAGCCCCTCCTCGTCCAACAGGACCTCGCGCGGCTTGGAACCGTCGGGCGGGCCGACGACACCCTTTTCTTCCAGCATGTCCATAATACGCCCGGCACGCGCATAGCCAACCTTCAGGCGGCGTTGCAGGCCAGATGTGGAGCCCAGCTGCGATTCCACCACAATATGGGCGGCTTCCCAAATGAGCGGATCATCGTCTTGCGGCTCGGCGACTCCGGTGCGGACAATGCCGCCGCCACCAGCCATTGACATGGAAGCGGGCGCCACGGCGGACAGAATCTCCTCGTGGTAGTCGGGCTCGCTCTGCGACTTGACGAACTCGACAATCTCGTTGATTTCGTCGTCCGAGACAAAGCAGCCCTGGATACGGCGGGGCTTGCCCCAGTCGACCTTGGAGAACAGCATGTCGCCCAAACCGGTGAGCTTCTCGGCACCCATCTGGTCGATGATGACGCGCGAGTCGATGCCCGTGGCGACGTTAAAGGCGATGCGGTTGGTGATGTTGGCCTTGATAAGGCGCGTCACCACGTTGGAGCTGGGGCGCTGCGTGGCAACGATAAGGTGAATACCGGCGGCACGGCCCAGCTGTGCAATACGCACGATCGAGGCCTCGACATCCTTACCGGCGACCATCATCAGGTCAGAGAGCTCGTCAATGATAATGACCAGGTAGGGCATCTTTTGCGGCGGGTTGTCGTAATGCTCAAACTCGCCGGCGGCCTGCTTTTCGTTATAGGTCGAAATCTTACGGACGTTGAGGCGTTCGAACACCTTCAGGCGACGCTCCATTTCGGACACGGCCCACTGCAGGGCGCTCGCGGCCTGCTTGGGCTCGGTCACCACGGGCACATAGAGATGCGGCAGACCGTTATAGCCCGCAAGCTCGACGCGCTTGGGGTCGACCATGATTAGGCGAACGTCCTCGGGAAGGGCGCGCATGAGCAAGGTCGTGATGATGGAATTGATCATCACCGACTTACCAGAACCGGTCGTACCGGCGATCAACAGGTGAGGCATCTTGGCGAGGTCGGCGACGACCGGCGTGCCCTCGGCGTCGCGGCCGATGGCAAGCTCGAGCGGACCGCCCTTCACATAGGGCAGCACGTCGC
>USJQ01000197.1 GCA_900554985.1 uncultured Collinsella sp.
GCTCACCCGCCGGCATGGCCGGGACCACCGCCGCCTGGTAGACGACCGCGATGGCTGAGAGGCCCCCGACCACGGCAAACGTCATGCGCCAGCCCACGGCCAAGCCAATGGCGCGACCGAGAGGCAGGCCAAAGATCTGCGCGATGGACGAGCCCGTGGCGATCATGCTGATAGCGAGCGCCCCGTGGCGTGTGTCAACCAGGCGCGACGCCATGATCGAGGCGACCGACCAGAACACGGCGTGCGCGCAGGCAACCACCAGGCGCGCGCAGACTAAGATGGGATAGGTCGGCGCCAAGGCGGACAGGAACTGGCCCAGCGAGAACACGGCAAGCACGCCCAGCAGCATCCGCTTGAACTCGAAACGCGAAGCGAACACCATGAGTGGCAACGACAGCAGCATGACGCCCCAGGCATAGACCGAGATCATGATGCCCGCCTGGGCCTCGGTGAGCGAGAACGACGCGGCGATATCAGTCAAAAGGCCGATGGGCATAAACTCCGACGTGTTGAACACGAACGCACAGCAGGTGAGACCGACGAGTGGGAGCCACTGCCTGAGCGTGATGCCGTCTTGCCTTGTCTGAGTCATATATAACGTCTCCAATCGTTTTGAGCGTAGGCGATTATATAGCAACGGCCCCGCATCCGTCAGTACAGAAGCGGGGCCGAAAACAATTCGATACACAGAGGTTGCGCCGTCAATTCATAACTAAGCCAACCCCAGCAATATGCCCGCCGAATGCACGACAAACGCCACGATCCAGGCAACGGCGACCTGAAACGCGAATACGGCCACGGCATAGCGCGCGCCCAACTCGCTCTTGACAGCGCCGATTGCCGCCACACAAGGCGGGTACAGCAACGTAAAGACCAAGAACACGTAGGCGGTAAACGGCGAAAACATGGTCGACAGCGCCGCGGGCGACGTTGCGCCCAAAAGCACCGTGAGCGTCGAGATGACGCTCTCCTTGGCAATGAGCCCCGTGACGAGCGCCGTCGAGGCGCGCCAGTCGCCAAAGCCGAGCGGGGCCAACACCGGCGCGATGATGCTACCCAGACCGGCAAGCAGGCTTTGCGACTGGTCGGCGACCACGTTAAAGCGGATGTCGAACGTCTGAAGGAACCAGATGACCACCGTAGCGGCAAAGATAATGGTAAAGGCCTTGGTGATGAAGTCCTTGGCCTTATCCCATGCCAGCATCACCGTCGTCTTGACGCTCGGCAGGCGGTAATTGGGAAGCTCCATGATAAACGGCACCGGGTCGCCCTTAAATGCCGTGCGGTTGAGCACCAAAGCCGCGATGCAGCCGACCACGATACCGATCAGACAGAGCGAGACCATGGCGGGAACCGTCGCCTGCGGGAAGAATGCTCCGCACAGCAAGCCGTAGACCGGCAACTTGGCTGAACAGCTCATAAACGGTGTGAGCATGACCGTCATCTTGCGGTCGTGCTCGGATGGGAGCGTACGGGTCGACATGATAGCCGGCACGGTACAGCCAAAACCGACGAGCATGGGCACGAAGCTGCGGCCCGACAAGCCAAAGCGACGCAACACCTTATCCATGACAAAGGCCACGCGCGCCATGTATCCGGAGTCTTCCAGAATGGAGAGGAACAAAAAGAGCACGACGATAATCGGCAGGAAGGTCAGCACGCTGCCCACACCCGTAAGCACGCCGTCGACAGCCAGCGAGCGCACCACGTCGTTAGTACCGAACGCCTTGAGGCCCGCATCGGCCGAGGCGATGATGGCAGCGATACCGTCCTCCATGAGTCCCTGCAACGCCGCGCCGATCACGCCAAACGTCAGCCAAAAGACGAGGCCCATGATCACCAGAAACGCCGGAATGGCTGTGTAACGACCTGTCAGGATGCGGTCAATCTTGACGGAGCGCACGTGCTCGCGGCTCTCGTGCGGCTTGACGACGCAGCGCCCGCACACGTCGCCGATAAAGCTAAAACGCATATCGGCCAGCGCAGATAGGCGGTCGGTGCCGGCCTCGCCTTCCATCTGGGTAATGATGTGCTCGATAGCGTCGAGCTCATTGCGATCCAGGTGAAGCGCCTCGGTTACCAGCTCATCGCCCTCGACCAGCTTGGTCGCCGCAAAGCGCACCGGGATGTGCGCCGTCACGGCATGGTCCTCGATCAGGTTAGCAATACCGTGGATGCAGCGATGCAGCGCACCGCCGTCCGGGCCGTCGGGCGCACAAAAGTCCAGGCGACCAGGGCGCTCGCGGAACCGCGCCACGTGCAGGGCGTGGTCCACCAACTCGCCGATACCCTCGTTGCGGGCAGCGCTAATGGGAACAACGGGCACGCCCAACAGGCTCTCGAGCAGGTTGACGTCCACGGCGCCGCCGTTGGCGGTCACCTCGTCCATCATGTTGAGCGCGATGACCATGGGGCGGTCGAGCTCCATAAGCTGTAGCGTCAGGTACAGGTTGCGTTCGATATTGGTGGCGTCGATGATGTCGATGATGGCGTCGGGGTTTTCGTCAAGGATGAATTGACGGCTCACGATCTCTTCGCCCGTGTACGGCGACAGCGAATAGATGCCAGGCAGGTCGGTAACGCTTGCCTCGGGGTGGTTGCGGATGGTGCCATCTTTGCGGTCGACCGTCACGCCGGGAAAGTTACCGACGTGCTGGTTGGAGCCCGTCAGCTGGTTGAATAACGTGGTCTTGCCGCAGTTTTGGTTGCCGGCGAGGGCAAAGTGCAGCGGCGCGCCCTCGGGCACGGCCGTCTTTGCCGCACGGGGCGAATACGTCCCCTCGCCCAGGGCCGGATGCTCCGTCGTGCCGATTGCGGCGTTAGCGCGCGGACCCGTATCGGTGTCGTGAATACCCACGAGCTCGATGCGAGCGGCATCGTCCTTGCGCAGTGTCAACTCGTAGCCACGCAGGCGGATCTCGAGCGGATCGCCCATGGGGGCGTACTTCATCATGGTGACTTCGGTGCCCGGCGTTAGACCCATGTCCAAAATATGCTGTCGGAGTGCCTGATCGTCCGATGCCACCGATGCGACAACGGCGTCTTTTCCGATCTCGAGCGTATCGAGCTTCACGTCCGTGTTCCTCCCCCGACGCCCACAGGGCGTTGCATTTAGTTTACCTTGGCTAACCGTTTGCCACGGCTAACCAATTGTAACCATGCATGATAGCGCGAACACACAACGACGTTCAATCGACAGATTGCTGCAAGGAGTGTCCCCAACTGCCGGCAGAGACGATATGAGCAGGACATAAAAACATTGAGAGCCCCTGCTGCATGAAA
>USJQ01000198.1 GCA_900554985.1 uncultured Collinsella sp.
CGTCGAGAACCTCACCGCACTCCGAGAAATTGCGCTGCGCCGCTGCGCCGATCGCACCGGCGACCTCACAGATGCCCCACGCGTGCTGGGAAACCGTGACTACTACACCAGGGAGCGTATCTTAGTCTGTGTCTCCCCGGCGCCGACCAATCCCCGCATCGTCCGTGCCGCCGCACGCATGGCGAAAGCGTTTCGCAGCGAGCTCGTCGCCCTGTTCGTAGAGAGCCCGCGCACGCAAGCCATGAGCGATGATGAGCGCGCCAAGCTTGCAGACAATATCGCCCTAGCCGAGCAGCTCGGAGCACATATGGAAACCGTCTATGGCGACGACGTCGCGTTTCAGATCTCCGAGTTCGCGCGCCTGTCGGGTATTTCGAAGATCGTCATGGGGCGCACGGGCGAGCACAGCAGCGTCCGTCAGGCCCTCTTTGGCCGCAAATCTCTCGTAGAACAGCTCATAACATTCGCCCCGAACCTCGACATTTACATCATTCCAGACCAGTCGACTCCGCCCTCCCGACCCAAAGGACGCCGCCATGCGCTCGCCCTGCAGCCGCCCAGCAGCCGAAACGTGCTTCGCACGCTGGCCCTCTCTCTTGTCGCCACGGCGATCGGCACGGCTTTCCGCCATCTGGGATTTGCCGATTCCAGCATCATCTCCCTCTATATCCTCACGGCCCTGCTGACCGCCGTCACCACGACGGGGCGTATCTGCACGATCGTATCGAGCGTGCTCTCTGTAGTGCTTTACAACTTCTGCTTCGTCACGCCCCTGTTTTCGCTCGCCAGCTACGACCGAAGCTATCTGGTCACGTTCGGCATCATGTTCGCTACCGCTATGGTCGCCGGCGAGTTAACTGCGCGCATCGCCGACAACGCCCGTACCTCCGCCGAGAACGCATTCAAAACGCGCGTACTCCTCGAAACGAACCAGCTCTTGCAGCAAGCCCATAGCGCGGAGGAGTGCGCCCGCGTCGCCATGAACCAACTCATCAAACTGCTAAAACTCGACGTGGTCTTCTACACCGCCGAACACGGCACGCTCGGCAAGACGCTCTATGAGTCCGCTGGCACCGAAAACCGATCCGCGTCGCTGCTCACCGACTACGAGCGCGCCGTTGCAACCTGGACCTACACCAACAACAAACGCGCGGGCGCAAGCACGCGGACCCTGCCCGAGGCGCGCTGCCTCTACCTCGCGGTTCGCACCGGCGACAAGGTATTCGGTGTCATCGGCATCGACCTGGAGGGGCGCGAGATCGAAGCCTTCGAGCATTCGATCGTCCTATCTATCGTAGGTGAATGCGCCTTGGCGCTCGAAAGTGACCGAGCGGCGCAAGAGCGCGAAGAGGCTGCGGTCTTGGCGAAAAACGAGCAGCTGCGCGCCAACCTTTTGCGCTCCATCGGCCACGATTTAAGGACACCCCTCACGGCTATATCCGGATCTGCGGCAATCCTTCGGAAGAGCGACGAGAGGCTCAGCCTCGAACAACGCTGCGATCTTGCCGATGCCATCTACGACGACTCCCTATGGCTTATCGATACCGTGGAGAACCTCCTCGCCATCACACGCGTCGAGGACGGCACCATTCGCCTCAACCTCACATCCGAGCTCATCGACGAGGTCATCGAGGCCGCCCTCAGCCATGTCGCCCAAGCATCGCATGGACGTACCGTCACCATCGAGCACACTGACGACATCCTGCTGGTACGCATCGACGTCCATCTCATCATGCAGGT
Organism: uncultured Collinsella sp.; assembly: GCA_900554985.1. GTDB lineage: Bacteria > Actinomycetota > Coriobacteriia > Coriobacteriales > Coriobacteriaceae > Collinsella. The sequence continues at coordinate 1,741 of USJQ01000198.1, forward strand.
GCTTACGAATCTCATCATGAACGCCTTCAAATACACGCCCGAGGACTCGACTGTCACCGTCAGCGCACGTCGCGAGGGCGCGTTCGTCGTGGTGGACGTCGCAGACGATGGGCCGGGTGTGGCAGACTGCGACAAGCCTCATATCTTTGAGCGCTTCTTCACCTCAAGCAATACGCGGCCCGTGGATTCGCGTCGAAGCATCGGCCTTGGGCTGTCGCTCTGCCGCTCCATCGTGGAGGCGCATGGCGGCGTCATCGAAGTTCGCGACAACCACCCCCATGGGGCCGTCTTCCGTTTTACCCTGCCCGCTGAGGAGATCGAGATTCATGAATAATGCCGCTAAGCCACGCATCCTCCTGGTCGAAGATGACCTGACCGTTCAAAACCTCGTTTCGACCGCGCTTGACCTCCACGGTTATGTCGTGAGCAAGGTTTGCGACGGCCAGGCCGCCATCATGGATGCGGTGTCGCACGGCCCCAGCCTCATCATGCTCGACCTCGGCCTTCCCGACATTGACGGTATCGAGGTCATCACGAAGATCCGAAGCTGGTCGGCAGTCCCCATTATCGTCATTTCGGCGCGCACCGAAGATTCCGACAAGATTGCAGCACTTGACGCAGGGGCAGACGACTACCTCACCAAGCCCTTTTCTGTGGATGAGTTGCTCGCGCGCGTCCGTGCGAATTTGAGGCGCTCCTCGATGGCGTCGAGTGAGTCGACAGAAGCGAGCACGTTCGACAACGGTCCGCTGCATATCGACTACGCCGCGGGATACGCGACGAAAGACGGACGCGAGCTCTCGCTCACCCCAACCGAGTACAAATTGCTCGTCCTTCTGGCGAAAAACGTCGACAAGGTGCTCACCCACACCTTCATCACCCGCGAGATATGGGGCACGAGCTGGGACAGCGATCTGGCGAGCCTGCGCGTGTTCATGCGCACCCTGCGCAAGAAGATCGAGGCAGACCCCTCTCACCCTAAGATGATTCAGACGCACATGGGTGTCGGGTACCGCATGCAGCGTCTCTAGCCCACCCCACAAAAAGTTGCGGTGGAATACGGAGTAGATAAGGCCTTTGACAGCCAAAACAGTCCGCATTTCACCGCAACTGATGGGCGGGGTGGAGTTAGAGGCCCAGGTAGTTAGTCATGCCTTCGACGGCGAGCTTGGCGCCTGCCACGGCATGGACCACGGTGAGCGGACCGTTGACCACATAGTTAGCGATACCCCAAAATCACTCTTTAACTCACCGCGCTCGCCCCCATATGTGCAAAGCGCCCCGCGAACGGATACTCGCGAGGCGCCTGGATGCCTGGATGTCCGGGCCTTATTTGACCCCGCGGCCCAAGTCTTCGGCAATTTTGTCTACGCCCTTAAGTGCGGCGCAGGTCTTTTTGTTGGAGCAATGTCCCGTGCAAACGCCACCTTGAGCGCAGTCGGCGCAGGTGCCCTTGCGATAAATGCGCACGCACACGGCGACAAACGCAATACCGATAACAGCCAGTACAACAATATCGATAGGTGCCATAGCAAGCC
>USJQ01000199.1 GCA_900554985.1 uncultured Collinsella sp.
AAGATCGATATGCATATTCTTGGTCTTGAGGCCCTGGGCGTTGAGTTCGATACCGCCCACGGTTACATCAACGCTAATGCGCCCCAAGGTCTGCGCGGTACCACCGTCACGCTCGAGTTCGCCAGCGTCGGTGCGACCGAGAACCTCATCATGGCCTCTGTGCGCGCACAGGGCACCACGGTTATCGACAATGCCGCCCGCGAGCCCGAGATCGTCGATCTCGCTAACATTCTCAACGAGATGGGCGCCAAGATTGTTGGCGCCGGTACGCCCGTCGTGACTATCGAAGGCGTGGAAGAGCTCCATCCCGTTACCCATCGCGTGGTGGGCGACCGCATCGAGGCCGGTACCTTTATCGTTGCCGGTGCGTTGATGGCCGACGATCGCGGTGTCGATGTTTGCCCCATTCACTTGGGCATGGTGCTCAAGAAGATGGAGCTCATGGGTATCGACTGCGAGCGCGTCGAGGATGGCGTCCATGTGAACCGTGCCGAGCGTATCAAGCCGGTCGACATCCAGACGCTTCCGTTCCCCGGTTTCCCGACCGACATGCAGGCGCAGATTATGGTGCTCTCCACCCTTGCCGACGGCAGTTCTGTTATTACCGAAAACATCTTCGAGAATCGCTTTATGTTTGCCTCTGAGCTGGTGCGCATGGGTGCCGACATTCGTATCGAGAGCCATCATGCCATGATTCATGGCGTCAAGGGCTTCTCGGGTGCACAGGTTACCTCGCCCGATCTGCGCGGCGGAGCGGCCCTCGTCGTAGCGGGCTTGATCGCCGACGGGACGACCGAGGTTTCGGCTATCCATCACATCAAGCGCGGCTACGAGCAGTTTGTCGAAAAGCTGCAGGCGCTCGGCGCGCATGTCGAGCATGCTACCGTCCCCGATCCCGTCATCTACTAATACAGGTTGCCTATGTTTAATAAAAAGCCCCTCGCAGATACCACCACCCGAAGACCCTCAACTGGTGCGCAGGCCAAGATCTACAGTCGCGATAACGTGGCTCGCTATTCCGAGCGCGCTCGCCAACGTCGTCGTAGCCACACGATTCGTCACGTCGCGCTCATTGTCGTGCTTGGCGTGCTGTTGAGTGCCACTACCGCTGCCGGCCTGTGGTTTGCCACCATTATGGGCAAGCTCGGCGATTCTAATGTCATTACCGACAATCTGCGTCGGGTTCTGGTTGACACCGATGAGGCAAAGGATCCGTTCTACGTGCTGCTTCTTGGTACCGACGGCCGTCCGGGCGAGGATACGTATCGTGCCGACTCGATTATCCTGGCACGCATCGACCCCACGCAAAAGCAGGCGACGCTCATTTCCGTTCCGCGCGACACCAAGGTCGAGTACAAGGGCGAGACCATGAAGATCAACGCCTGCCATACCGTTGGCGGCGCCGAGGCCATGGTCGAGGCGGTCAACGAGCTGTGCGGTGTTCAGATTTCCCACTATGCCGAGGTCAGCTTCGACGGTATGCAGGCGCTGATTGATTCGGTTGGCGGTATCGACATTAACGCAACCGATGATGTTGACGACCCCGAGCACCTGGATATTAAGATTACCGCTGGCCAGCAGCATATGGACGGTGCCACCGCCCTTACCTATGCCCGCTGCCGCTACACCTATGCCGACGGCGATTACACGCGCATGCGCCACCAGCGTCAGGTGCTTGGCGCCCTTGCCAACCAGATTCTCAATAACTTCGATGCCACGAAGATCTTTGGCCTGGTTAATTCGCTGTCCGATATGCTCGTAACCGATATGAGCGTTCAGGATATCGTGGCTACGGTCAATGCCATGCGCGGTATGGATGTCGACGGTATCTACTCGGCCAACCTGCCCTCGTACGCCGACGACAGCACCATGATCGACGGTGTGAGCTACGTCTTTGTCGACGAGGACGAACTCAAGGAAATGATGGAGCGCGTCGATGCCGGCAAGGATCCCAAGGGTCCCAACACCATGGGTCTTTCCGACGGTTCCAGCTCTACGATCGGCGACCTGAACAACAACACGTCTGACGACTACGCAAACGGTACCGCAACCTCATCGGTCAGCTCTGACGATTCCGATGACTCAAGCGATTCGAGCGATTCGGACTACTACGAAGAGCCCACCGGCGACGGCAACGGCTACGAGGCCAACTACTAAGTTACGGCGTTTTACCAAACGCCGTAACGGCTCGACGCTGCGCGCCGCCCAAGGCGACAATTTGTCATTCAAAAGGCAGGGCATGACCAGAAGGTCAATGCCCTGCCTTTTTCATGCCACCTTGTACGCTCTGGGGGCCGCTCGCTTGCGTATGCTCAACCTGTTGCGTTCCGTTGATCCCTTGCTAAAAAGGGACGGATTAATTTTGATAGGTTTTTCATGCTTGAATTTGAAACATTTCGTCCGGCCAAAGCGTATCTATGGTGAGGACCTCATCAAGAACCATCAGCGTCAGCGGGAGGTGATTATGGAAGAACAAGCTTTTAGACAGGCGGTCGAAGATCACCGGGATGTCGTGTTTCGAATCGCGTTGACGTACCTGCGCGATCGTGCCGATGCCGACGATGTCGCACAAGACGTCTTTCTGAAGTTACTCAAAAGCGATGCGCAATTTGAAAGCTGGGAGCATCTTCGTCGATGGCTTATCCGGGTCACGATCAATGAATGCAAATCTCTCTTTCGAAAGCCATGGAGGCGTGTGGAGGATATCGAGAATCTGACCGATTCGCTTTCGACGGCGCAGGAGGAGACCAAGGCGGTCCTGTCAGACGTTATGCGACTTCCGGAGCGATTCCGTATTCCTATCGTGCTCTATTACTATCTGGGCTTCTCGACTTCAGAAATTGCCGAGTTGCTGCATGTGCCAGCCGCGACCGTTCGAACGCGCGGCAGATCGAAGCTCAAGTTCATCCTAGAGGAGGGCGACCGTGAAATCCAACCAGATCAAGCAGGCCTTCGAGTCCGTCCAAGCCGATAGCGATCTTGCTGACCGTGTTCTTTATGCCGCTGCTGGCGAGCCGCTTCGCCGAAAGGGTCACGCGAAGCCTCTGTATGTTGCCGTAATCGGATGTCTTGCCGGAGTGCTGGCGACCGGAGGGGTCGCCTACGCTGTTGTCAATTCCAGTTATTTTGCCTCTGCCTGGGGAAACCATGGCAACGGAGAGTCCGTTACCTGGACTCAAGGTGGCTCGTCGGGGACTAAATATACCTACACCAGAGAGTTTGGTGAGGGTATCGCGCCCCAA
>USJQ01000200.1 GCA_900554985.1 uncultured Collinsella sp.
TTTTTGATGGCAGCTGAAGGGCACTCATTGGGGACAGACTTAAATGAGTGCCCACTTCCCGGGTACTCATTTAAGTCTGTCCCCAATGAGTGCCCGAGTGCCCAATGAGTGGGTGGAAGGTTGCGGGTTCTTTACGGGGATGCAGCGTGGACTGCGGAAACGTGGTTCTTTCCGTACAATAGTGCAATTCGTATTAACGCAGGGAAGGGACATTCATGGCAGACATGATCGAGATCAAGCATCTCAACAAGTACTTTGGCGACCTGCATGTGCTCAAAGATATCAACCTCACCGTCAAGCGCGGCGAGAAGCTCGTAATGATCGGGCCCTCTGGTTCGGGTAAGTCGACGCTCATCCGCTGCGTCGATTATCTTGAGGAGCCCACGTCGGGCGAGGTCATTATCGACGGCACGCCGCTTACCAAGAAGAATCACCTGGAGATGGCTCGCAAGTACAGCTCCATGGTGTTTCAACAGTTCAACCTGTACCCCAACATGACGGTGCTCGGCAACCTGACGCTCGCGCCCATCAAGCTGCAAAAGAAGAACAAGGAGGAGGCGACCGAGATCGCCGTCGCCGCGCTCAAGCGCGTCGGTATGGCACATAAGGCCGGTGAGTATCCGCAGAACCTCTCGGGCGGTCAGCAGCAGCGTATCGCCATCGCCCGCGCCCTGTGCACCAAGCAACCCATCATCCTGTTTGACGAGCCTACCTCGGCACTCGACCCCGAGATGGTCCAGGAGGTTCTGGACGTTATGATTGAGCTCGCGCAGGAGGACATCACCATGATCTGCGTGACGCACGAGATGGGCTTTGCGCGCCAGGTGGCCGACCGCGTCATCTTTATGGAGGACGGCCGCATCCTTGAGGAGGGCACGCCCGAGCACTTCTTCGATAACCCCGAGAACCCGCGCTGCCGCGAGTTCCTGTCCAAGATCCTGCACTAGGCGTGGTGATGGACATGACGGATATGACGAGGGCGGCCGTGTCGCGCCGTCACTTTTTGCAGCTGGCGGGCGCTGGCATGCTCGCGCTGACGGGGACCGTGCTCACCGGTTGCGGCAACTCCGCCGGCGGCGACGGCTCCGACAAGGGCTCCAAGCTTGCGACCATCAAGTCGCGTGGGCACCTGAATGCCGGCGTTAAGAAGGATGTTCCCGGCTACGGCTATTACGACACCGCCAAGGGTCGCTTTGAGGGCATGGAGGTCGATCTGTGCTACCAGATCGCCGCTGCCGTCTTTGGCGTGAGCTACAAGGAGGCCCGCGCCCGGGAGCTGGTCGAGTTTACCGACGTAACGCCCAAGACGCGCGGCCCGCTGATCGACAACGGCCAACTCGATGTGGTCGCGGCGACCTACACCATCACCGACGAGCGCAAGAAGAGCTGGGATTTCTCGACGCCGTATCGCACCGACTACGTGGGCCTCATGGTCAAGAAACGTTCGGGCTTTACCTCGATTGAGGACCTGGACGGCAAGGTCATCGGCGTGAGTCAGGGTGCCACCACGCAGGGCCTGATCGAGCAGATGATCAAGGATAACGGCTTTACCTGCGAGCCCGAATTTAGGGCCTTTAGCGGCTACCCCATCATCAAGAGTTCGCTCGACGCCGGCAATATCGACGTCTTTGCCATGGACCGCTCCACGCTGGCCGGCTACATGAACGAGACTGTCGAGCTACTGCAGCCCGAGGTCAAGTTTGGCGAGCAGGGCTACGGCGTGGCGACCAAGAAGGGCTGCGACCTCTCGGCCGTGGTCAATCAGGTGGTCTGCGATCGCTTGGCCGACGGCTGGCTCGATCAAGAGGTCAAGACCTGGGGTCTTGTGTAGGCGCATCGTCCAAGGAAGGAATCAAATGCTCGAAGGATTGTTTGACGCCGACCGCTGGTCGACGACATTTCAAAACATGGGGCCCTTCTGGGAGGGCTTTGGCGTGACGCTGCAGGTGGTCGTTGCTGGTCTGCTGCTGTCGCTGGTGCTGGGCACGCTGCTGGGCGTGTTCTCGACCACCCGTTCGCGTGTACTGCGCGCCATCAGCCGCGTGTACGTTGAGTTTTACCAGAATACCCCGCTACCCGTGCAGGTGCTCTTTATGTATATGGCTGGCCCGCAGTTTTTGCAGGCTATAACCGGCGCCGACCAGCCGGTGCGCATCGCGCCGTTCGTGCTGGGCTTCTTGGGTGTGGGCCTGTATCACGCGGCCTACATCTCGGAGGTCATCCGCACCGGTATCGAGGCGGTTCCGCGCGGTCAGATGGAGGCGGCCCAGAGCCAGGGCTTCACCCGTGCACAGGCATACTGGTACATCGTGCTGCCCCAGACGTTCAAGATCATTCTGCCGCCGCTGTGTAACCAGGCGCTCAACCTGGTCAAGAACACGTCGGTGCTGGCGCTTGTGGCCGGTGGCGACCTTATGTACCGTTCCGACAACTTTGTGAGTCTGTACGGTTACCTGCAGGGATACATCGTCTGCTGCCTTATGTACTTCATCATCTGCTTTCCGCTCGCCATGCTGGTGCAGTGGCTCGAGCGCCGCTCCAAGGAGCGTCCGCGCGGAGTGAGCCTGGCCGAGCTGGGGCTCGACAACGTAGAGGAGGCCTAGCGCATGGAAATCTTCAACGCGACCAACCTGCTCTACATTTGGGGCGGTTTTGTTAAGACCATCGAGATCTCGGCGCTGTCGATCTTTTTCTCGCTCATCTTTGGCACGGTGCTGGCGCTTGTTAAAAGCTATGCGCCCCGCCCGTTCCGTATTTTGGTGAGCGCCTATATCGAGCTGTTCCGTTGCACGCCGAACCTGCTGTGGATTCTGTTTATCTACTTTACGGTGCAGGGCTTGGACATCGTGATCTCGACCATCGCCTTTACGCTGTTTACCAGCGCCGTTATGGCTGAGATCGTGCGTGGCGGTCTTAACTCGATTCCGCGCGGCCAGTTTGAGGCGGCGCAGAGCCAGGGCTTTGGCTTCTTTGCCACCATGCGCTGCATCATTCTGCCGCAGACGTTTAAGACGATCATTCCGGCGCTGTTTAGCCAGTGCACGACCGTCATCAAGGACAGCTCGTATCTTTCGGGCATTAACGTGGCCGAGCTCATGTACACGGCAAACGTCGTGATGGCCCACGCGATTGATCTGTCGCAGGTGCTTATGCTCTACGGACTGGTGTTTGCGATGTACTTTGTGCTCAACTTTGGTATCTCGCTGCTGGTGAGGGCTTATCAACG
>USJQ01000201.1 GCA_900554985.1 uncultured Collinsella sp.
AGTTTCGTCAGTGCTATTACTATTATTAAGATATTTATATCTATAGAAAGGTATTAAAAGATGAAGTTCACCGTCAGCCAGAGCTCGCTTACACAAGCCATCGGCGTCGTTATGAAGGGTGTCGCTTCGGCATCCACCCTCCCCATCCTGTCGGGCGTGCTCGTCAAGGCGCAAGACGGCATCTTGGAATTCCAGACCTCTAACTACACCATCTCGATCCGTCATCGCATCGCGGCGCATGTCGAAGAAGAGGGCGAGATGGTTATTCCCTGTAAGATGCTCTCCAATATCACCCAGACCCTCCCCGATGCCCCGGTTACCTTTGAGCTGTCCGAGCGCCAGGTGCTGATTGGTTGCGAGAAGAGCTCTTTCCGCCTGAACACGCTCGATGCCAATGACTTCCCCGAGTTTCCGGCCTATGCCATCGAGAGTGCCGTGGAGCTGCCGACCGATGTCTTGTCCGAAATGGTCGGCCGCGTGTGGCGCGTCACCTCGACCGACAAGGCCCGCCCCATCCTGGGCGGCGTGCACATGAAGGTCGAGAACAACACCGTACGCCTGGTAGCGACCGATTCCTTCCGCTTGGCCGTGTGCGATACGCAGGTCGAGACCTCGACCCTCGAGGGCTCCTTTGAGCTCAACGTTCCGGCTGACGCCTTTAACGACGCGCTGAACATCATGGCCAGCCAAGCGACCATTATGATCGGGGCTACCGACACCCAGGTCGTCTTCGAGGCCGGCAACACCACCTACGTGTCGCGCCGCATCGAGGGCGTGTACCCCAACTACAAGCAGCTCATCCCCGATTCGTGCGTGACGAGCGTCAAGATCGACGTCGCCGCCTTTAACGCCGCCCTCAAGCGCGTGGCCGTTATCGCGAGCGCCAACCCCGCCGTCAAGTTCGAGATCGATGTCGAGAACGGGCAGATGGGCCTGTCCTCCATTTCCAATGACCAGGACCTTGCGCAGGAGACGATCGATGTCGAGGCCGAGGGCGAGTCGGGTACCATCGCCTTCAACTACCACTACATCTTCGGCTGCCTCAATGCCCTGTCCAAGGAGAAGGAGATCACGCTGGAGCTCAAGAGCTACTCGCAGGCGGGCATCTTCAAGTCCTACGACAAGATCAACTACCTGTACCTGGTCATGCCGGTCCGCATCTAGCGCTGCGCCATGACCATGTTCGCCCGCGATCTTTCCGTCGCACACTACCGCAGCTTCGATAGCTATCACCTTGCCCTGGACGAGGGCGTGACGATACTTGCGGGACCCAACGCGGCGGGAAAGACCAATCTCATAGAGGCGCTGCAGCTGCTGACGAGCGGCGCCTCGTTTAGGCATCCGACCGCAGCCGAGCTCGTCCATGACGGCGTGGGCTCGTGCAAGATCGAGCTGAGGCTCGAGGGCGACGGCCGCGTGCTTGATATGGGGTTGAGCGCGGAGGACGGTAAGCGCTCGTTTAGCCGCAACGGCAAGAGATGCTCTGCCGCCGGTGTGCGCGGGGTTCTTCCGAGCGTGCTGTTTTGCCCCGACCATCTGGACATGGTTAAGCGTGGCGCCAGTGTGCGCCGCGCCGCCCTCGATGACTTTGGCATGCAACTGAGCGCACGCTATGCCGATCTTGCGAGCACCTATGGGCGCTGCGTGACCCAGCGTAACGCCTTGCTCAAGGAGACCTGGTGCTGCCGCGAGATGCTCGGCGCGTGGAACGATTCGATTGCCCGCGCGGGCTCGGCCCTGCTCGTGCACCGGTTGGCCCTGCTCGACCGGCTGGCGGGCCATGTGCACACTGCCTACGGGCAAGTAGCGTCAGGTGAGGCCGCCAACGTGACCTATGCGTCCACGCTGGGGGCTTTGCCCCAGGTCGAGGATCGCGAAGAGCTGAAGGGTTGGGCGTACGAGCGCATGCTGGCCGCCCTTGACGAGCATGCCGACGAGGAAATTCGCCGCGGCGTGACGTTGGTGGGACCGCATCGCGACGAGATTGAGTTCACCGTGGCGGGTCGCTCCGCCCGTTCATTTGCCAGCCAAGGACAGCAGCGCACGCTGGTGCTGTCCTGGAAGGTGGCCGAGGTCGCCGTGGCTCGCGATGTCCTGGGCACCGCCCCACTGCTGCTTCTGGACGACGTGATGAGCGAGCTCGACGGCGAGCGTCGCAGCGCTTTCCTGCGGCTGATCGGCGATGATATCCAGACGGTCATAACCACGACCAACCTGGGGTACTTTACCGATGACCTGCTTGATCGAGCCAAGGTGGTGAGCATGGGTGAGACGTGCTAATTACGACCGCGAGAGCGAGACGGTCGCCTTCAGCGGGTTTTTGAACGCAGAGCGCCAGCGCATCCTGGCGGCTGCAACGCCTAAGCGCCGTGCGCAGATGGAGGCCGCCGAGGAGTCGCGCGCGGTCTATCGCGCATGGAACGCGGTGTGCTCGGGCACGCGCGAGGGACGGCATGTGACGGGACTGCGCTACCTGCCCGAGTCCAATGAGCTGCTGGTGTATCTCGACTCGCCCTCGTGGACGCAGGAAATGACGCTGTTGCGCGAGATCATCCGCGCGCGCATGGAGCGCGCCGGTGCGCATGTGGACGGCCTGGTGTTCAAAACCACCGCGCCCGGTCACACGCCGCCCGCCGCCAAGGAGCGCCTGCGCCCGGCGACGACCGAGCGACCGCCGGCCCCGCACGCCGACCTAAGTGAGGCCGAGCGTACCGAGATCGAGCGCCAAGTGGCGCCCATCGAAGACCAAAAACTGCGCGAGGCCCTCGAGAATGCCATGAGAGCCAGTGCCGAGTGGGCCAAGGGCGTGCAAAGCAAAAAAGAGCCTTAAATCGCATCTGGTGGCCTTGTAGAGCCAAATACCCTCGTTCCCGAGGGTATTTTTTTACGATAAACTAGTAAGGCTGTACACATTTTCTTGACTGAAGGAGGACGTGTGGCAAACGAAAACGATTACGATGGCGGCGAGATTAAGATCCTCGAAGGTCTCGAGGCCGTTCGTAAGCGCCCGGGCATGTATATCGGCTCGACGAGCGCCAGCGGTCTGCATCACCTGGTGTGGGAGATCGTTGACAACTCCGTCGACGAGGCCATGGCCGGTTTCTGCACCGAGATCCAGGTGACGGTCCACGCCGACAACTCCATCACGGTCGTCGACAACGGGCGCGGCATCCCCGTCGACGAGCATCCTGTTA
>USJQ01000202.1 GCA_900554985.1 uncultured Collinsella sp.
GCGGCAACGATACCGCGCGATTAATAAACGGTGTTCGATAGTCTACCACGGACCGACCCCCGCCCGCCCCACAAGCCCCATCGCACCACAAACGAGTCTTTTTGAGACGGCGCGAATCGTGGCAGACAGCCTCCCAACACGCTAATGGCGGGCGCGCATCCTCACCAAACGCACCATGGCGAACGCAAAGCCCACAGCGGCCACAGCCATCAACACATAGAACACCGAACGAAAACCAAACAGGAACACATCCGGACGGCCTGCAACAATACTGGTCACGGCCTCACCCATCGCCACGCTCATCTGCCCATACAGGATATGCGACGCCGCTGTAATGCCCACTGCCATACCCGCATAGCGCGCCAGACTACCCAGGCTGCCCGCAAAACCGAGCGCCTCGCGCGGGGCCGAACCCATGTACAGCGAGTTGTTAGGACTCTGGAAAATCGACGTGCCACACGACATAAACGCGACGCAACACACGATCACAGGGATGGAAGAGTGCTCGTCGAGCGTGCTTACCGCAAAGAGACCGCATACGTACACGCCTAGGCCGACCGCCGTAGGGCCCTCGCAGCCAACACGGTCCGAAACCGTACCCGAAAGCGGGCCGATAAAGGCATTCACCATCGGCAACGCCAAAAAGAGTAGTCCAGAGATGTCGGAACCAAAGCCGTGGGCGTCCTGAAAATAGAACGGCAGGATAAACTCTGATGCGCCAATACCAACGAACACGATGAGCATGCAGGCGAGGTTGATGGTGAAGGCCGAATTTGCAAAGCAGCGACGAGCAGCCTCGATCAGGGACATGGGGCGCTCGCCAGCCTCCGGCTTAACATGCGGCAGCGTATAGAGCCCCACGATAAACGAGATGACGCCAATGGGCAGGTTGATGAGGAAGATGCTCTCCCAGGGAAAGCTTGCCACCAGCATGCCGCCCAGCACGGGGCCACACATCATGCCGAGGGCCACGAAGGTCGCGAGAATACCCATGGCACGACCGCGCTCGCGCGCCGGAAACGACTCGGTGATGATACCCATGTTGTTAGCCATGGCCGCCGCGCAGCCGACGCCCTGCACAATGCGTGCCAGAATAAGAACTTCGAGCGAACTCGAAAGGCCGCAAAGCAGCGAGCCGGCCGTAAAAACGATTACGCCCAGCTGGAATACGCCCACCTTGCCGCGCACGTCGCCCAAGCGGCCAAACGGCAGCATAGACACGCATGTCGCAAGCAGGTACACCGAGCTCACCAGCTGGATGCGGTCGAGGCCCACGCCCAGCTCCTTTTGCATCACGGGCAACGCCACGGTCACGACGGTCGAATCCAGACACGACATAAACGTCATGATGAGCACGGTAAACAGAATCGCCCATTTGTTCTTGCCATGGGTTTCGCCCTCAAGGGCAATGTGCTCGCGGCGCAGCTGCTCTGCGGTTTTCTCCATATCCATCCTTTCGAGTGGCGCAACGCAAAAACGGGGCCCCAATCGCCTACAAACAGTCGCGATTGGGGTCCCGCCTACGGAATCGGAACGAAAGGTCGCCGAAGCTTTCTGCCAGCATCGGCGCCTTATGCGAACGCTAGCCTAGCACTGCTCGAGCGCCTGCTCAAGGTCGGCAATCAGATCGGCCGTATCCTCGAGGCCGCACGACAGGCGCACCATGTCGGCGGAGATGCCACAGGCGATGAGCTCCTCATCGTTCATCTGGCGATGCGTGGCATTAGCGGGATGCAGGCAGCAAGTGCGAGCATCGGCCACATGCGTGGCGATCTGGGCGAGTTTAAGGCTCTTCATAAAGGTCTCGGCCGCCGCGCGACCACCGTTAAAGCCAAAGCTCACGACGCCGCAGGTACCGTTGGGCATGTACTTCTGAGCCAGGTCATAGTACTTATCGCCCTCCAGGCCCGGATAGCTCACAAAGCGCACCTTGGGATGGCTCTGCAGGAACTTAGCAACGGCCAGGCCGTTCTCACAATGACGCGGCATACGCACATGCAGGCTCTCGAGCGAGCTATTCAGGAAAAACGCCGCCTGCGGGTTCTGCATGGGGCCGAGGTCGCGCATGAGCTGAGCGGTTGCCTTGGTAATGAAGGCACCCTCGCGACCGAACTTCTCGGCATAGGTCACGCCGTGATAGCTCTCGTCGGGCGTGGTGAGACCCGGGAACTTGTCTGCATGGGCCATCCAGTCAAACTGGCCGTGGTCGACGATCACGCCACCCAGGTAGGCCGCATGCCCATCCATGTACTTGGTGGTAGAGTGCGTGACGATGTCGGCGCCCCACTCAAAGGGACGGCACATCACGGGCGTCGGGAAGGTGTTGTCGACCATCAGCGGCACGCCGTGGTCATGCGCGGCCTTGGCAAAGCGCTCAATATCGAGCACGGCAAGGGCGGGGTTGGCAATCGTCTCGCCAAAGACGAGCTTGGTATTGGGCTCAAAGGCTGCCTCCAGCTCCTCATCGGTGCAGTCGGGGGCGACAAACGTGCAAGCCACGCCCATGCGGCCCATGGTGTGGGCGAGCAGGTTATACGTACCGCCGTAGATAGCAGAGCTCGCGACCACGTGATCACCGGCACCGGCCACGTTAAAGATCGCGAGGAAGTTCGCGGCCATGCCCGAACTCGTGAGCATCGCAGCGGTGCCGCCCTCCATCTCGCAGATCTTGGCGGCAACCAGATCGCACGTGGGATTCTGCAGACGGCTGTAGAAGTAGCCCGACTCCTCCAGGTCAAACAGCTTGCCCATGTGCTCGGACGTGTCGTATTTCCACGTGGTGGACTGGTAGATGGGCACCTGGCGCGGCTCCGCATCGCCCGGATGATAGCCGCCCTGAACGCACGTGGTACCGATAGTCTGCTCGCTCATATCCAACTCCCTTACTTGGGTTTTGTTTTTATTCGGTTCACGATACCGCTACCCCGCACCCCTCTCAACCCATCCCGCCGATAGGTTATGGGACAAATTAATCAGGTTTATTTGTCCTAAATCTTAAGAAAGTGTTCGATGGCGAAAAACAATGAGATATGCACTGCGGTCTCGATAAGCGAATGCGCCGGCAAGGGTACCATAGGCGGGTACACCATGAACAAGGAGACAACGATGAAGCAGATCGATACCACCCAGCTCAACACTGCCGCCTGCCAGGCTCAGGCTGCCGAGTA
>USJQ01000203.1 GCA_900554985.1 uncultured Collinsella sp.
GTCAGGGCGCAATGCTCGTGGTCACGCACGATCGCTGGTTCTTGGACGAGGTCTGCACCAGCATGTGGGAGGTCCACGACGGCCAGGTCGATCCCTTCGAGGGCGGCTACTCCGCATATATCCTGCAGCGCGTGGAGCGCGACCGCATGGCCGCGGTTACCGAGGAACGCCGTCGCAACATGGCGCGCAAGGAGCTCGCGTGGCTGAGCCGCGGCGCCCAGGCGCGTTCCACCAAGCCCAAGTTTCGCGTTGATGCCGCTCGCGAGCTGATCGCCGACGTGCCGCCCGTGCGTGACGAGCTGGAGCTCAAGCGCCTCGCCGTGAGCCGCCTGGGCAAGCAGGTTATCGATGTGGTCGACGTGGACGCCGGCTATGCGGATACCGATGGCGCGCCCAAGCAGGTGCTCTCTGACGTGACCTGGCTCATTGGTGCGGGCGACCGCTATGGCCTGCTGGGCGAGAACGGTGCCGGCAAGTCGACGCTGCTCGACGTGATCCAGGGCAAGATTGAACCCACGCGCGGCCGCGTGAAGATTGGCCAGACAGTGCGCTTTGGCGTGCTGTCGCAGCAGCTCGAGGAGCTCGAACCCTACATGGGCGACACGATCCGCGAGGTGCTCGGCAACTATAAGAAGTACTACGTCATCGACGGCAAGGAGACTTCGCCCGAGAAGCTCTGCGAGCGTCTGGGCTTTACGACGCAGCAGCTCTGGAGCCGCATCGGCGATCTTTCGGGCGGCCAGCGCCGTCGCCTGTCGCTGTTGCTGACGATTCTGGACGAGCCCAACGTGCTCATCCTGGACGAGCCGGGCAACGACCTGGATACCGACATGCTCGCGATTGTCGAGGACCTGCTGGACGGCTGGCCCGGCACGCTGATCCTGGTGACACACGATCGCTTTTTGATGGAGCGCGTGACCGACCAACAGTGGGCACTGCTCGATGGCCATCTGACGCATATGCCCGGCGGCGTGGACCAGTACCTGCGCCTGTGCAACGCTACCGCCGAGGGCGAGCCCGTGGGCGCGCCGAGCGCTAAGACCGGCACGTTCGACACCGGTGCGGCGGCTGCTGCCGACAAGCCCAAGTCGAGCGGTCAGCCCAACGGCCTTTCCAACACCGAGCGTCAGAAGCTCCGCCGCGAGGTGAGCTCGCTCGAGCGCAAGATGGAGACGCAGCGCGCCCGCGTGGAGGAGGCCGAGGCCGCCATGGCCCAGGTCGATCCCACCAACTACACGGCGCTCGGCGAGCAGCAGGCAAAGATCGACGAGGCTCACGCCGCCATGGACGAGCTGGAGATGGCGTGGCTCGAGGCGAGCGAAAAGCTCGAGGGCGAGGGGTAGGCGAGAATGATCAAAGCCGCGTTTTTCGATATCGACGGTACGCTGCTGAGCTTTAAGACCCACCGGATTCCGGCGTCGGCGCAGCAGGTGCTCGACAGCTTTCGCGAGCAGGGGATTGCGTGCGTGATCGCCACGGGCCGTCCGACCTACCAGATGCCGGACTGGCTGTTCGACCTGGGCTGGGATGCGTACATTACGCTTTCGGGCCAGCACTGTTTTGATGCCAAGGGCGTCTACCGCAGCTGCCCGATCGATCCGGACGACGTTGCGGTGATTGTGGACCAGGTGGCGCAGGGGCGCTACGACTCACTGTGCATGCAGGGCGAGAACTCGTTTGTGAACCGCCTGTCCGAGCGCGTGGTGACGGCTGGCAGCAACGCGGGAATCGTCTACCACGAGGAGCCGTTTGAGCATGCCTTTGACGCGCCGGTCTATCAGTTCTGTGCCTTTGTTGACCCAGTTGACGAGCATATCGTGACCGATGCCGTGTCGCATTCGCTCACCACGCGCTGGTGCGACCTGTTCTGCGACATTATTCCGGCCAACGGCGGCAAGGACCTGGGTGTGGCGGCGACGCTGGAGCGCCTGGGCATCGACGCGAGTGAAGCGATTGCCTTTGGCGACGGCGAGAACGACCTGTCGATGTTCTCGGCCGTGGGCACAAGTGTGGCCATGGGCAACGCGCAGGACACGGTGAAAGCTGCGGCGACCTACGTGACGACCGCCGTGGACGACGATGGGATCTACAACGCCGCAAAGCACTTTGGCCTGTTATAGCTGCGGCTCGGCACTTTGGGACGCTCCTTTTCTGCCCGCACCTGGGGACACTCCTTGCGGGGCGTCCCCATTTTGTTTTCGTCCCGCACGTTTTGTGAAACACGGCTAACTTTTAGGCAAAGTAGTAAGACATGGGCAACTTTTGCGGTAAAGTAAGCTGTGAAAAGTATCCAAAGGCTAACTAGCAATCATCGCGAAAGGCGGCCCATGGCCCTACGTGAATCCGGAGAAGACTATCTCGAATCGATCTACGTTCTGTCGGAACGTCAGGGCATCGTGCGCTCGATTGATGTTGCAGAGTACCTTGGCGTAACTAAGGCAAGCGTTTCAAAAGCTATGGCGACGTTGGAGAACAACGGCTACGTCGAAATGGGCAAGCGAGATGTTCATCTGACGGAGCGTGGTCTGGAGGTCGCTCGTCAAATGTGGGAGCGTCACTGCTTTTTCGTGGGGCTGCTGGAGGATGCGGGCGTTTCGGCTGAGGTCGCGTCGCAAGAGGGCTGCCACATGGAGCACTGCCTGAGCGAGGAGAGCTTTGAGAAGCTACGGGCGATGTTGGGTCGGGAAGATGCAGCGGGTCCAACAACAGAAGCCTAACTGTCCCACAGTAGCGCGGAGTTCACGCAAAGCGCGAACCAGCGACTGGGACCAGCGGCCCTTTCGGCCAAGTCCATTTCAGCAAAGGAGCCCTGCCAGCAAGCGATGCCCAAGAACCACCAGCAACGTCACCGTAGGCCGGGGTCGGGCTTGGTTTTGAAAACACTCCGCAGCGCGAGGCCCGTCTTTCCGTTGCTCCGCAGGAGCAGGAAAGGCGGGCCTCATGCGTGAGGACGTTTTCAAAACCAAGCCCGGCCCCGGCCGGAGGGACCACGAGTGCTACAGGTTCTTGACACCCATCGCGCGCATGGCGTTCAGGATGGCGATGATCGCCACGCCCACGTCGCCGAACACAGCAAGCCACATGTTGGCGATGCCGAGCGCCGCAAGCACCAAAATCAGCAGCTTAATACCCAGCGCAAAGATGATGTTCTGCCAAACAATCGC
>USJQ01000204.1 GCA_900554985.1 uncultured Collinsella sp.
AGGCTGCCACGTACAGTAACTGGCCGGTCCTGCGCTACATGTTCCGCGGCAACACCGTGGGCGATGCGGCGCTGATCGTTGGTTCGCTCGACCCGTGCTACTCCTGCACCGACCGCGTTACGGTGACCGATGTCGCCGCCAAGCGCGACCACGTGCTCGACAAGGAGCAGTTCGAGAACGTCTGGCGCGACAAGTCGCCGCTTGCGGGCGAGGGCACCATGGCCGCTCCGCTCGATGAGGAGGCGCTCTAATATGCTGAAGCTTTGGAAGGTTAACGCCAAGGCCGGCGACGCGACGGTCAAGTACCCGTTTGCGCCGTTTCCCACCAACAAGGACATGCGCGGCAAGCCCGAGCACAACGCCGAGCTCTGCATCGCCTGCGGTGCCTGCGGCGTGGCGTGCCCGGCCGATGCCATTCGCATGGACACCGACCTTGCGGCCGATACCATCACCTGGTCGATCGACTACGGCCGTTGCATCTTTTGCGGCCGCTGCGAGGAAGCCTGCCCCATGGAGGCCATCAAGCTCACCGAGGAGTTTGAGCTGGCCGTCATGAGCAAGGACGACCTCACCAGCAAGAGCGTCTATACGCTCGAGCACTGCTCGCGCTGCGGCAAGCCTTTTGCCCCGCACAAGGAGATCGACTACGCCAAGCGCCTGCTGCAAAAAGCCGGTGGCATGGAGGCCGAGCAGGCCGCCCGTACCGTCGGTATGTGCCAGGAGTGCAAGCGCGAGCTCGACGCCCTGCGCGCCGCCTCGGCCGTAAAGACCGGCAACGCTGCCGGCATGGCTGCCAATGAGACGCTTGCGTCCGGTGAGCCCCAGGGCCCCGGAATGGAGTATCTGGGCGGCCACGGCGTGAACCCGGAGTATATCGACCGCGAGCTCAACCCCGATGCGCCCGAGATTCCCGCCGGTCCGGCGCCGGTCGAGGGCGTCATCATGGATTTTGATACGAAGGAGGAGTAACCATGGCCGAACCCACGCTTTTGCCCGAGCGGCTTCAGTACCGCCCGACCAAGATCGAGCTCGACGAGAGCATCGAGAAGGCCAAGGCGACCCTTCTTAAGAAGATCAAGCGCTCGGTGTACGTCTACCGTGTTGACTGCGGCGGCTGCAACGGCTGCGAGATCGAGATCTTCGGTTCCATCACGCCCGTCTTCGACGTCGAGCGCTTTGGCATCAAGGTCGTGCCCTCGCCCCGTCACGCCGATGTGCTGCTGTACACCGGTGCCGTGACGCGTGCCATGCGCATGCCGGCCCTGCGCGCCTTTGAGGCCGCACCCGATCCCAAGATCGTGGTGTCCTATGGCGCGTGCGGCTGCACCGGCGGCATCTTCTACGACAACTACTGCGTCTGGGGCGGCACGGACAAGATCTTGCCGGTCGACGTCTACATTCCCGGCTGCCCGCCCAGCCCTGCGCAGACCGTCTACGGCTTTGCCATGGCACTTGGTCTGCTGGACCAAAAGCTCCATGCCGAGACCACGGTGGAGGCCGCCGGCGAGCAGGCCGATATCCTGCATCCCGGTGTGCCGTACAAGTTACGCGTTGCCATCGAGCGCGAAGCTCGCGCCATGAGCGGCTACCGTTACGGCCGCGACCTGGCCAATGAGTTTATGGATACGCTCGAGGGCGCGCCCAAGGGCGATATCCGCGGTGCCATGGCGCTGCTCATCGACAAGCAGGATGATCCTCGCCGCGTTGAGGTCTACTCGGCGCTACAGGATCTGGTGCTGGCCGGAGGTCGCTAGATGGAGCTCACGGACCGCTCTGGTTACTTTGCGGGCCCCGGTATGCTCGGCGGCTCCTTTGGCGATGCCTCGCGCGCAAGCGACGAGGCCGCCGAGGGCGTCGCCGACCCCTGCCTGGGCCATGCGCCCGACCAGGTGGTCTTCTATGAGCTCACGCGTAAGTTTGTGGAGACCGAGGAAGACGTTCCCCAGGAGGCCTGCGACGTGCTGTACTACACGCTCGCCGTGGGCCACCACACCGGCGTGCTCGATTGCTTTGAGCCGCGCCTGTCGGTGCCGGTGGATGTCTTCTATTCGCTCGTCGACGCGCTGCCGGAGGGGGAGGCCAAGACCAAGTTCGAGGCCATCCGCTCCTTTGGCGAGTGCCAGCTTGACAAGGCGGCGGTGCCGTCGCTGCTCGAGGCCTGCGACACGCTGCTCGACGAGCGCGGTTTTCGCGGCTCGGCCAAGGCCGGCATCTCGGTGTTCGACGACGACTTTGGCCTGCATGCCCAGCAGGTCGCGTTTCTGATGACGTTCCGCGATCTGGTTGAGCGCGTGCGCGATGTGTCGGGCGTGTATCTGACGGGAAGGTTGCAGTAATGGGTCGCGTTGTGGATGGTCGTGTGAACGGCGCCCCATTTGCGGGTATCGTGCTCACGGCGGGAAGCGTGCTGCGCGCCGACGATGCCGCCGGCCCCGTGCTCTCCAAAAAGATGGAGGACACGCCTATCGCCGGTTGGTACACCATCGACGGCGGTCAGACGCCCGAGGATGACATCATCGAGGTCAAGCGCGAGCGTCCGCCGCGTTTGGTTTTGGTCGATGCCGCCGACATGGCGCTGCCCGTCGGCGCCATCCGCTTGCTCGATAAGACCGACGTCGCGCGCAAATCGATGTTCACCACGCATTCGCTTCCTTTGTCGATTCTGATCGAAGAGATTGAGCAATCGTGTGATGATATCGTCTTCGTCGGGATTCAGCCGGGCGACACGGAGTTCTACAACCCCATGTCCCCGGAAGTCTTTGAGGCCGTCGACGCCGTGTACGACGCCGTGGCCGCCAACGACTTTTCCCACTTTGTCCGCTTGGGGCAAGAGCAATAGGAGCGCTTGTTCCTGCTGCTTAGGAAATAAGTGATTGACATGGCAGATTCCAAGGCAGAATATCCCGCTCCCGATTGCCTGGCGCCCGCCGCGATCGAGGCCAAGACCGAGGCCGCCGGCGTGACCAAGGCTAACCTGCCGGTCGCTAAGGCCTTTCTGTTGGCAATGTTCGCCGGCGCGTTTATCGCCTTCGGCGGCCTGTTCTTTACCGTGTTCTTGAGCGACAGCACGCTGGGTTCCTGAAGATCTTACTATTGATATCCTCATGGAATATAATAACGGAGTAATCAAACAGAAATGGAACTGGTTGAAT
>USJQ01000205.1 GCA_900554985.1 uncultured Collinsella sp.
GGCGCCTTCGGGTCGTTGGACTCTGCCTCGATTGCCGAGTGCGTTGTTCGTGGCGGATGGCCTGCAGCGGCTGGACGCGATACGCGGGCTGCGTCCGCGATGGCAAAACGATACATCGGCATAGTCGCCGAAGAAGATTTATCCCGTGTCGACGGCTCTCGCCGCGACCCTGAGAAGGTCAAAGCCGTCATCGAGTCGCTTGCGCGTAATGAATCCACTTTGGCGACACTCAAGACGCTCGTAGCCGATCTTGGCGGAGAGGTGTCGAGACAGACGGCGGCATCATATATATCTCTTCTTGCTCGGGTTAGTTTCGTTCGCGATATTCCCGCGTGGAACCCCGCAATGAGATCTCCGGTGCACTTAAGAGAATCAAAGAAGCATCATCTTGCTGCCCCGCCGCTAGCGGCCGCTGCACTCGGGGCGCCTCCGGAGACCTTGCTGCTAGATTTCAAGACGCTTGGGCTGCTTTTTGAATCGCTGGTGCTTCATGATTTGTGGGTTTATGCGCGAGCAAACGGAATGGGCCTCTATCACTATCATGATTCTCGCGATCTAGAAGTCGATGCGGTCATTGCGGCTCCCGGCGGAACGTGGATCCCGGTCGAAGTTAAACTCAGCTCTGCTCAAATAGAAGAGGCATCTGACAATCTTGTTGCTGTCGAGAAGCGCATGGTTGCCGCCGGAAACAACCCGCCGGTTTCGAAAGTCGTGATCATCGGGTTTGGTTCGCAAGCCTATGTTACCGAGCGTGGCGTCCAAGTTGTTCCGCTGGATGTTCTCGCGCCGTAACGCGACGGTCGAAGCGGGACGGACGCCACCATTGCGCGCGAGGACACGGCATCATCGATGATGCGGCGGCCACATTCGGCAAAGACTGTCCCCAATGACTAGTCGTTTAAGAACGTCCCCAATGACTAGGTAGAAAAACGCCCGTCGGCGGTGGTGCCGGCGGGCGCTGGTGTGCGATATGTCGCGTTGTGGGCTTAGTGCCTCATAAAGTGGTACTCGATGACATTGCTGTAGGGATGACCCGGGCCCACGATGCCCTGGGGGAACAGTGTATGGTGCGGCGTGTCGGGATACATTTCGGCCTCGAGGGCAAAGCCAGCACCCCAGCCATAATTGGCGTCGTCCTTGGCGTGCTCGTCGCCCAGCCAGTTGCCGGTGTAGAGCTGCACGCCCGGGGCAGTGGTGTAGTAGTCCATCTCACGACGGGTCCACATCTCCTCGACATGCAGGGCGCGGCGCAGGTTGCGACCGTACTGATAGTCATCGATGCACAGGCAGTGGTCGTAGCCGCGGGCCTGCTTAATCTGCGGGTCGTCGGCCTCCATGCCGGGTGCGACGGGGCGCAGCTCGCGGAAGTCAAACGGCGTGCCGTCGACCGGAGCAATCTGGCCGGTGGGGATGTTCTGCTCATTGATGGGCAGGTAGTGGGCGGCGTTGGCTACAAAGAAGTGCTCGCAGTCCATGCCGGCGTTGTGGCCGGCAAGGTTGAAGTAGGTGTGGTTGGTCATGGACACGTAGGTAGCGCGGTCGCTCTCGCAGCCGTACTCGATGCGGAAGGCGCCGGTGCGCGTAACGGTAAACACGGCCATAAACGTGCGGTTGCCGGGCAGGCCCAGCTCGCCGTCCTCAAGCGAGGTGGTCATGCGCACGGCGTTGTGGACCTCGTCGAGCTCAACATCCCACACGCGCTTATGCAGGCCGTGCTCAAGATCGCTGTGCAGGTTATTGGCGCCCTCGTTGGCGGGCAGATGCCAGTCTGTGCCATCGATGGTGATCGTGGCACCCGCGGTGCGGTTTGCCACGGGGCCGATGGTTGCGCCAAAGCAGGCGGGGTTGTCAAAGTAATCCTCGAGCTTATCAAAGCCCAGCACCACATCGCGTACGTTGCCAGGAATGTCGGGCACATCGATACCAAGCACGGTGGCGCCATAGTCCATAATGCGAACGCAGATCTCGGGCCCGTTGAGGGTGTAGCGATGAACGGGGGTACCGCACGGCGCGGTGCCGAAAAGCTCGGAAGTGATCATTTGGTTCCTAACATCGAGGTATTTCTGACAAACTGTAGCGCGAACAGGCGAGATTATCACTACGCCTCACTAAAGCAGGGGGTATTTTTCTCAAAAAAGTGATGATTGGGGCTGTGCGGGCGCTCATTTTTGACACGCGTGAGTCTGATACAATTTGTTCGTTACTGTTTGATCGGTATGCACGCATAGAACAGCGAGGATTCATCGTGATTAAGGCGGAGCGTCAGGATAAGGTTCGTCAGCTGCTCGAGGAGCAGGGCACGGTCTCGGTCAAGGAGATTTCGGATGCGCTGGGCGTTTCGGACATGACGATTCGCCGCGACCTCGAAGAACTTGCGAGCCTGGGCGAGATCGAGCGCGTGCACGGCGGAGCCCGTAGTGCACAGGGCCGTCCCCACGCTATGTTGCGCCATGAGTATTCGCACAGCGAAAAGCGCACCAAGCATGCCGAGGAAAAGCTGCAGATTGCGCGCCGTGCTGTGGAGCTCATCGAGGAGGGCTCGACCATCTTTTTGGGTACGGGCACTACGGTGGAGCAGATGGCCTCGATGCTGCCGACGTTTCGCCTGCGTATTGTGACCAATTCGCTTTCGGTGTTTAACCTGCTCGAGGAGCGCGAGGACTGCGAGCTGTGCCTCGTGGGCGGTATGTACCGCCGCCGCACTGCCGCTTTTGTGGGGCCGACGGCCGAGGATACCCTACGTGCGCTGGGTATCGATGCGGCGTTTATCGGCGCCAACGGCATCTTGGACGGTGACGTAGCCACATCCAACATCGACGAGGGCCGTATCCAGCAGCTTGCCTTTAGCAAGGCGGACTCGCGCTATCTGATCGCCGACTCCAGCAAGATCGGCAAGCGCGACTTCTACACCTTCTGCCGTCTGGACAGCCTGGATGCCGTGGTGTGCGAGCCAGGTATTACCGATGCGGATCGCGCCGCCATCGAGGAGCACACGCGGGTCATCTGCTAGTTTAGGTGTTACAGATTGAGATTTTCTGACCGGACGTCCTGTTTGTCTCGATTTGTAACAGCTGGGAGCCAAAAACTCGGTTAGATGTTACAGAT
>USJQ01000206.1 GCA_900554985.1 uncultured Collinsella sp.
CCATGATGACAAAGGCTCCAATATTGACGGCGCTGCCGCCGAGCGCGGGAAGGGTGAGCACAGCCTGCGCAATCGTGGCGATTGCGGCAACGATGCCGAGCTTAAACGCGCCATCCACCTGCGAAGGCTTGTTGGCGCCCTTGATGCCCGCAACACCTGCGGCAAGGTCGATAACGCCCTTGGCGACAAGCACGACCGCGGCGAGCATGGCGTTCGATCCGTAGACGGATTCAAATTTGCCGGTTGCGATGCCGGTGATACCGATGACGAGGCTGGCGATGCCCAAAACAAAATAGATGAGGGCAAGGATTTTGAGTGTCTTGCGCGCGGCGCGCATAGGTAGTCCTTTCGATTCGGGCGCTGCCAGTCTGGCGCGTCCCATATGCTGCACATATCGTGAAGCACATTGTAGTTCAACGTGACGGCGTGTGTGTTAGAAAGCGCTTCTCGCCTGTGCAGGGCAATCTTTCAAAAAGGAAAGCCAGCTGTAAGTCAAATGTGCGGCGCTGCGATGATGAGGCCGTGATAAGAAGTGAGTCTAAGGAGGAGTCATGATGTACGGACCAGAGCAAGTGCGTGAACCGCGGTCGTTGGGAAGGCGCATGGGTGATTCTGTGATCGCTGCCGTGTGCACGGGATTGATGGCGGTGCTTTGCATTGGGATGCTGTGGACCATGTCGCATGTGGGACAATAACGGACGGTTGGGTGCCGACATGAATGGCGCCCATGTATTCGTTTTGTTTGCTAAGGAGTGTCCATGGGCGTCGTCGATCCCTTTTCTGTTGCTCGGGCCGCGGGGCTTGAGCTGACCGGGAAGTCCGAGGGCCTCACGCTCACCGACGGCACGATGGAGTTGCGTGCCGATTTTGGCCGCATGCTGCCACGACTCAAGCAGGGCCGCCTGCAGCAAGAGCTACTGGTGAAGGCTGCGCGCACAAAAGGCATCGAGCAACCATGGGCGATTGATGCCACGGCAGGCTTTGGCGAGGACTCGCTGCTGCTGGCGGCCGCGGGCTTTACCGTCGATCTGTATGAACAGGATTGCGTAATCGCGGCACTCCTCAAGGACGCCTTGGATCGCGCGGCAGATGATCCGGCGCTTGCGGCTGCTGTGGCGCGCATGCGCTTACATGCGGGCGAGGACAGCATTGCCGGCCTTCGCCATACGGCCGAGCTGATCAAGCAAGGCGAGCTCGCGGCTCCCGACGTGGTGTATCTGGACCCCATGTTTCCCGAGCGCACCAAGAGCGCGGCGGTGAAAAAGAAGTTTCAGCTCTTGCACCATCTGGAGCAGCCGTGCGCCGACGAGGAGACGCTGGTCGAAGCTGCGCTTGCGGTGCACCCGCGCAAGGTCGTTATCAAGCGACCGGTGAAGGGGCCGCTGCTTGCCGGCGTTAAGCCGAGCTATCAGCTTGCGGGCAAGGCCGTTCGTTACGATGTTTTGGTGCCGCCGCGCCCGTAGCTTGTGCACGATGGCTGGCGCTTCGCCAGCGCCGTGCCGATGCGGGGTCTATTTCAAAGGGTGCGACGTCAGGTGCCAGCCGCCGCAGGATTCGCATTTGTAGCAGGCCAAACCACGCCGTCCGCGGTTTTCGCAGTCGGCCATAACGGCCTCGGCTTCGGCGCGTGTGTCGTAACGGTTTTTGCGCTCGCACGACTTATAGCGCCAAGCCTCGTCGCGCTCGGCGTCCAGGGCGTCGCGGCGCTCGTTCTCGCGTGCAAACAGGTCGCTCATATCGCCGCCGGTGGCAGCGCCCAAAAGCTCGCTTTTGGCTTTTGACCAGGCGGCTCGCTTTTTGCTCCCCATCTGCTTCGCGCTCCTCTCCAAACGTTGGTATCATTGCTCAATCAAAGTGATACCAATAAACGTGAGGTCGCCGCGTGATGATCAGAAAAACCCTCGATACCGACATTCCCGCCGTCATGGCTATCTATGACGCGGCCCGCGCCTTTATGCGCGCGCATGGCAACGCCACGCAGTGGCCCGAGGGCACGCCTTCGGCCGAGCAGCTGGCTGCCGATATTGCCGCTGGTGGCAGTTACGTGTGCGAAGTCGACGGCCGCGTGGTGGCGACGTTTGCCTTTTTACCGGGTCCGGACGAGTGCTATGACGTGATTGAGGACGGTCAATGGCGCAGCGACACTCCGTATGCCGTGCTGCATCGCGTGGCATCCGACGGCACCGTGCACGGTATCGCGGCGGCGATGTTTGCCTTTGCCAAGGAATGCGCCGACCATCTGCGTATTGACACGCACGAGGACAACTTGCCCATGCAGGGCGCCACCGCCAAGGCGGGGTTCGAGCGTGTCGGTATCGTCTATGTGTCCGACGGCACGGCGCGTGTCGCGTTTGATTGGCTGCGCGAGGCGTAGGAGCCAAGGCACGTATCATCACCCAGCTCAAATAAAAAATGGCCCCGAGTGGGGCCATTTTTGGTAAAACGCGTCGTTGTGGGACTCGCATTGTTACCGCCCCAGATGAACCCGGGCAGACAAAAAGGGGAGGTGCCGGCTTTCGCAAGGCGCGAACCTGCGAAAATCGCCGCGCGGCAACGCGGGGCGATGAGCTCGGTCGGGGGATAGGGCCCGCTTCGCCCGCCGGCCCGTAAATTGTATCATCCAGTGTGGAACGAGAATGCCCGTTGCCGCGTGTGGTGGGCTTGCAATAAGAGGAGAGCCATGTCGAAGCAAGCGGTCGTTGGAATCTTAGCGCACGTCGATGCCGGCAAGACCACACTGGCCGAGGCCATGCTGTTTAACGCGGGTCGCATTCGCAAGCGCGGGCGCGTGGACGACGGCAACTCGCACTTGGACACCAACGCGATTGAGCGCGAACGCGGCATCACGATTTTCTCGTCGCAGGCTGTGCTCGACCACGGTGAAACCCACGTTATGCTCGTGGACGCTCCCGGTCACGTGGATTTTTCGGCCGAGGCGGAGCGCACGTTGCGCGCGCTCGACTACGCGATTTTGGTTGTGGGTGCCAACGATGGCGTGCAGGGACACACCGAGATCAGGTACAGTTGGATACTATTTTGCTGAATGATAATGTGGATAGCGATACAAAGATGAACATTATGCGCCAGCTT
>USJQ01000207.1 GCA_900554985.1 uncultured Collinsella sp.
TCCATAACCACCACGTGCTCGGTGCACAGGTCCAGATAGGGTTTAGGACACGTCACGCCATGAACGCTCTTATGGAACTCGTAGAAGTCGTTGAGGTTTTTGGCCTCGGCCAAAAAGTTGGTCTCCTCGCGAAACGAGGTCCACAACTCCTCGACTACGCCGTGCAGGTCAACAAATTGATCGGTGTTGACGAACTTGGAAACGATACGCACCACCGAGCGGATGATATCGATGTCCTGTGCCATAACCTGCTGCGCACCGGGGCGCTGCACCTTGACGGCCACGTCCTCGCCCGTCACCAGACGAGCGCGGTGCACCTGCGCGAGCGATGCGCTACCAAGCGGATTGGGGTCGATCGCATCGAACATCTCCCCCAAGCGCAGGCCGTATTCTTCTTCCAGACAACTGAGTACGACCTCGTACGGCACCGGCTCCACGTCGGAGCGCAGACGACGCAGCTCGTCGCAAAAGCGTTGCGGCAGAATCTCGGACCGGTTGGCCAGAATCTGCCCCATCTTGACGAACATGGGGCCGAGTTCTTCGAGCAGGCGGCGCAGGCGAACCGGCGTGAGGTTATCCCAAACGCGATACTTTTTGACCAGGCGAACGATTTGCCCGATGCGCTCGCGGCGGCCCGCCGGCGTGAGCTGGTATTCCTCGTCCGGCGCCATCGCGTCGGGCTCCTCGGGGACCATATCGACAGCGCGCGGCTTCTTGCGAGCGCCCGAGACGGCGGCATCGACCTCATCGACAACCGCCGCCTCGTCACACAAGGGATCTTGATTGTTGTAATCGGTGGTGGAATCTGCCATCTGCGCTGCTACTCGGCCTCTTCGGTATCCTTCGCATCGTCGGGCTCAACGGACTCGACGGGCACCGAGGTCACGTTGTCCTCGACCGAATCGACGATGTCGCGCACATGGGCCAGGAAGGCCGTACGCTCGGGCGCGGTCATAACGCGGACGCGAGCCAGAATGAGCTCGTCGAGCACGCGTTGGGCCGCGGTCTCGCCCTGCATGCCCAAGCGCTCGGTCAGATCGGAGATGGTACCGCCGGCCTGCTCGAACATGTCAGACACGCTGCGGGCGATATCGGGGGTGGCGGTGTCCTTGCGGACCTGCTCGCCTTTGGTGTTAAGGTCGTCGAGGACCTTCTTGCCGCCTTCGACAGCAACGGCGGCAGCGCCAAAGCCCACGTTAATGGCGCCGTTAACAAGCTGATCGAGTTTCATAACCATGGTTGTCTCCAATCACAAACAACTGCATTGGCGTTCTTGTACCCAAGATTGAGCGAAAGCGACAAAGCGTTTTAGCGCTATTCAATCGACGGGAAATCCCTACCTCACGTTGTCGTTCATCGCGAAAGAGTTCTTCATGGCGCAGCTCGTGGTGTAGAGCACCTTGCCCAACAGAGCATCGGTCTCCACGCGAACACGCTCGGCAAAGGCCTCATTGGCGCGTGCAAGCTCGGCAGGTACCTCGGCCTCGGGCAGAGCGGCTACGGCAGCATCGACGTCATGGATCTGCTTGTGGCCCATGCCACCGACCTTCTCCTGGTAGTCCTCCACAGCGCGGCCGCACTCATGGAAGCGGACGTCGGCCAGCGCGCCGATCAGGCGGTTGGCCCAGTAGAAGTTTTCGGACGTCACGCGAGCCTGCGTGTCGGCATAATACTCGGGCATGGTCTCGACGTTGGCGTACAGCGGAACCAGCGCGTTAAACGAGTTGGAGCCAAAGGCCATCCACTGCACGGTGCGGTAGGCCGGCTGCGTATAGGGGCGCAGCTGCAGCACGGCGAGCTGGCTGTTACGGTTGATGCCGATGGGACGATAGGCGCCGCGTGTGGCGGGCGTACCCTTGCTGCCGTAGCAGTCGTACTCCGTGCCCTGGTAGTGGCTCGAAAGCACGTACTTGATGTCCTCGATGGTCACCTTGCGCTCAGGCACGCGGCTCCAGGGGATGTCATCGCTCTCGGGCGTGTAGTCGGCCTCGGGACCGTCCCACACATCGCTGGGGTTAAGGCAGCGCTGCATATACCAGGCGCGCGGCGTGTTGTAGACGTGGTCGCTGTCGCTGTGCGAGCCAAAGGCCTCGCGCGGGTTGAAGACCGCGGCCGGACCGTCGCCCTCGACGCCCAGCGTCAGGTCCAGATGCCACTCGGCCATCCAGGAGCGCAGGTCGGCGGAGCACATGTGGTCGGCCTGGGCGCCCTCGGCGTCATCCAGGTCAAAGCTATCGATACCCAGCTGGTTGGGCATGGTCACATAAGCGTCATCGGGCACGCGCTTGGCGATCCAGTGGTGACCGCCGATGGTCTCGAGCCACCAGATCTCGTCCACGTCGCTAAAGGCGATGCCGTTGTTCTCGTAGGTGCCATAACGCTCGAGCAGGTCACCCAGAATGCGTACGCCGTCGCGGGCGGATTTGGCATATGGCAGCACCAGGGTCACCATGTCCTCCTCGCCCAGACCGCCGGGCTGCGCCGGAACATAGCCGTCCTCGCCCTCGTTGCCCTTGGCGGGCACGTAGTCGACGAGCGGGTCGGCGCCGCGAACGCGCTCGTTGGTGGTGAGCGTCTCGGTTGCGGACATGCCCACATTGAGCTCGTTGAAACCGGCCTCGGCCCAGATGCCGTGGCCCGGGACAACATCGGGGACGCTCGTGTAGCGCATGGGGTTATCGGGCAGCTCAACGGTCAGGTGACTCAGGACGCTCGTGTAGACGCGCGGCTGCTCGTCGGGATGCACCACGCGCATGCGCTTGGGCTCAAACACCCCGTTGGACGAGTCCTCGTTGCGAGCAACCAACGTCGACCCGTCGTAGCTCGCGTTCTTACCAACCAAAATCGTTGTGCACGGCATGCGCATCCTCCTTGAGCGAAGAAATCAAACGGCAACAGTGTATCGCTTCGGCGTAAAAAGGGCGAAACCACGGCACTGGCAACCCCTGTGGTCAAAAAATGCCAAATATGAGTACTGTCACCAATTTAGTAACAGCAATTTTGCTACGCATGGGTGTCGAAAGTCTA
>USJQ01000208.1 GCA_900554985.1 uncultured Collinsella sp.
GGAATGATGATGAGCTTGTCCTTGACCTCCTCGGCGGTCTTGGCCAGTCGGTTCATGTACTCAAGCACCGAATCCTCGCGGTCGGCAGAGCACGGGCCGATGATGAGCACCTTGCGTGCGTCCTCGCCGGTAAAGACTTTGGCGACCTCGGCGTCAAATGCCTGCTTTTTGGCGGTAAGCTCGGCAGAAAGTGGCATTTCCTCGCGGATCTCCATGGGGATCGGCAGCCTGCGTTTGAATTCCATGGCCATAGGGGTCTCCTCAATCTATAGAAAGAGCAATAAGCGTATTGTCGAATGCTCGGCATTATCCGCTGTCGCACGCTAAAGTGCAACCCCTTGTCACCCCGAAACCTACCAAAAAGGGACAGGTTTATTTTGGTCGGTTTTATCTGGGCAAACGCAAGTGCCTCGCAACTGGAATTGAGCCAGTTGCGGGGCACTTTTCGCTAAAAGGACAAACCGCAGGAAAAACCTGCCAACATAAACCTGTCCCTTTTTTGGTCGGTTTTACTGGAGGGTTGCGTCGATTGCCTTGACCAGGGCGCTGCGCATGCCGGCGTCCTCGAGCGCAACGACGCCCTTGATGGTGGCACCACCGGGCGAGCATACGGCATCCTTCAT
Organism: uncultured Collinsella sp.; assembly: GCA_900554985.1. GTDB lineage: Bacteria > Actinomycetota > Coriobacteriia > Coriobacteriales > Coriobacteriaceae > Collinsella. The sequence continues at coordinate 624 of USJQ01000208.1, forward strand.
CGCCGCAGGATGCTGGCCAGTTGCAAGCTGCAGCTTTGCCGTACCCAGCACCATCTGGCTCACAATGCGATAAGCATCCGCACGCGGGATACCGTGCTTGACCGCCGCATCGCCCAGGGCCTCGATTGCCATGGCGACAAACGCCGGAGCGCAACCACCCACCGTGCCGCCCACAAACAGCAGGCTTGTGTCGAGCTCGACGACAGCGCCAAGCTTACCGAGCAGGTCGAGCACCACAGCACGCTGCTCGTCGTTAAGCGTCGAAGCCTTCTCGCAGGCGATGACGCCCTCGCCCACCGAAACCGGCGTGTTGGGCACCGTCGAGATATGCGCGACGCCCGGCAGGACCTGCTCCCACTTGGCACTGTCCCAGGTCCAGGCAACCGACAGAACGACCTTTTTGGCAAGAGCATCCTTGAGCGGGGCGAATACCTTCTCGATCATGTACGGTTTGACCGCAGCGACCACGATATCGGATGCGGCGACAACCTCGGCGGCATCGTGGCAGGCGACCATGCCGCGCACCTCGCAACGCTCGACCAAAGCATCGTAGCGGCCTGCGCAGGCGCACATGTCGCCCGCGGCCACGCCGGCGGCAATCCAGCCATCGGCCATAGCACTCGCCATATTGCCAAAACCGACAAATCCGATCTTCATATCACACAGTCCTCTCAGATGCGTTCCTCAAAAACGAAAGTCATTGTCCCACGCTATTGTTTCGTATTGCCGACCTACTTGTGATACGGCTCGCCACGACTGATCTTGCAGGCACGGTAAATCTGCTCTAGCAGCACCACACGCGCCAGGTTATGCGGCAAGGTAATGCGTCCAAAGCTGAGCATCTCGTCGGCGCGGGCGCGCACCTCATCACTCACGCCGTCCGAACCGCCGATTACAAAGGCAATGTCGCTGCTGCCTCGCAGCATAAGATCGTCGAGCCTCGCCGAAAACTCCTCGCTCGAGCGCTCCTTGCCCTCGATAGCCAGCAGGATCACATGCGCTCGAGATGGCAAGGCGGCAAGAATCGCCGCCCCCTCCTTGTCGCGCGCGGCATCCACGCCGCCCGCCTTAGCCGGGTCGATATCGGCCACCTCGCGGATATCCACCTTGGCATAGGCACCTAGGCGCTTGGTGTACTCAGCGCACGCGTCCTTCCAAAAGCGCTCCTTGAGCTTACCGACGCAAACGACGGTGTATTTCACGCGCGTCTACTCCTTCGAATCGTTTTGAACTTTGCCGGCGGCCAGCATCTGCTCGAACATCGAGGCCGACTGCGAAAAGTCGCTCGGCAGCACGACCGTCGAGGTTTTACCCGTGCGAGCGAACTCCGTCATCATCTCGGACCACTGCGTAAACATGAACAGTTGGTTGGCCTCGTCATTGCCGACACCCGTCTCCTGGATGATCTCGAGCGAATCTTTGATACCCAGCGCGATGGCCTTGCGCTGGTTGGCGATGCCCTCACCCGCCTTTTCCATAGCCTCGGCCTCGGCGGTCGCCTCGGTGACGCGCTTGATGCGGTCGGCCTCGGCGAGCTCCTGCGCGGCAGCGCGCTTGCGCTGGGCAGCGTTGATGTCGTTCATGGAGTTCTCAACCTCGGTCGGCAGTGCGATTTTGGTGATGAGCGTCGACACGAGGGTGAAGCCGTAGGCGGCCATCTGCTCGGAAACGGTAGCGTTGACATCCTTGGCGATGTCATCCTTCTTGGCAAAGACCTCATCGAGTGTGTAGACAGGAATCGAAGAGCGCAGGGCGTCGGTGATGAAGTCACGCATCTGGTCGACGGGCTCCTGCAGCATGTAGTAGCTCTTGTAGATGCCCGAATCTGCCGGGCCGGCGCCCATGTCGTAGCTCACGTGGTACTGAGCGGAGACCTCAAGGCCGATGGTCACGTTGTCCTGGGTCTTAACGTCGATGCCAAAACCGTTTTTCATGGTGCGCAGGCTCACCGTGGCGGCCTTGCGGTCGATCACGGGCACCTTCACGTGGAAGCCCGCGTTGACGATACGATTGAACTTACCCAAGCGCTCGATGATCACAGCGTGCTGCTGCTCAACGACATAACAGGCGTTGGGGAGCAGCAGCAACAGGATGATGATGGGAATCAAAAGGCTGGTAAGGGCGGCGATGATACCGGAAAACAGCATGGTCTCTCCTCTGATAGGCACACGTTGCCATTAGGATACCCGCACGGAGCGGCCGCGTGACACTAACAAGAGGGTCCGTGGTCAAAAAAAGCCAAATATGAGTACTGTTACCAGTTTAGTAGCAGCGTATTTGGGTCAAACTCGCCTCTTTGAACCCGAAGTCTAGGTGGCGCGCGCAGACGTGGTGTAAGAGCGTCCTGAGGTCCGTCGCTGCAAGTCCCGATGTTACTCCTTCTTGAGAC
>USJQ01000209.1 GCA_900554985.1 uncultured Collinsella sp.
GGCTCTCGACTGCCGCCGGTGACGCTGGAGAAGAACGCATCGAAGAAGCCCATCGCTAGGCCTGCTTGCCTGCGTCGGACGGGAAGGTAATGCCGGCCTGCTGGCGCACGGCATCCATGATGCGCAATGAGACGAGCGTGACATCGCGGTAGTGGCCAAGTTCGTGACGTCCCGCCGGGGTCTCCCAAATCTCTTCCTTAACGTTATCGATGCCGCCGATGGCGGTGATAAAGTCTGTGAGTTCGTATTCCATAGTGTTGCTCGATTCGGGCAGGTCGAGCACGCGGCCGTTGTCACCCTGTTCGCGCGGTGCCTCGGTCGCCGAGCCGCGTACGACATCGCCGCGATAGTCGATGCGGACATTGCGGGGCGTGGACAGATGGTCGATCTGGATAGTGCCACGCTCGCCTTCGATCTGCGAGGGTAGCAGGTCATTCGTTATTTTGGAGTGCGCGAGCTCGACGGAGATACGGCCACCGCCGTAGCTGGCGAGGATGGAACCGCAGCCGTCGATGGGGCCGTGCGTGAGCTGTCGCGTGGCGGGGTCGAGCAGAGTAGCCATGCTCGTAAGGCCGGAGGGCATGCCGAAAATCTCGACCATGGGCTCGACGGTGTAGACGCCAATGTCCATGAGGGAACCCGATGCCATATTGCAGTCGAAGATATTGGTGGCGCGTCCCGCGAGAATCTCGTTGTAGCGCGAGGAATATTTGCCAAAGCGCAATGAGGCGCGGCGGATGGGGGCGATCTCGCCCAGGGCGTCCTCGATGGCGTGGAAGGCGGGGTCGTGGAGGGGACGCATGGCCTCGAGGGCCACGACACCTGCTGCCTCGGCAGCGCGGAAGACTTCCAGCGCCTGCGCTTCGGTGGCGCAGAAGGGCTTCTCGACGATGACGTGCTTGCCACCGGCGATGCAGACAAGGGCCTGCTCGTAGTGAAGTGCGTTAGGGCTGCCGATATAGACGGCGTCGACATCGGCAGCTGCCGCGAGCTCATCGAGTGAAGTAAAGTTTCGCTCGCCACCGCGCTCGGCGGTAAAGGCGGCACCGCGATTGGCATCGCGTGAAAGCGTGCCCACAAACGCGGCTTGGTCGTTGGCGTTGACGACTTGGATAAAGTCGTCGGTGATCATGGATGTGCCGATGGTCGCGATGCGCAGCATACGTCCCCCTTGCGTTGTTTGGTCTACAGGATGAGTGTAGCGCGTGGGGATCTAACGCTGCGCGAAAACGCTAGTACAGGTCGCTCTCGTTAAGGCCGGGGTCGCTATCGAGGTGGCTGCCGTCGGCCGCCGTGGTGGCGAGCTCATCGCAGCGCTCGTTGAGCTCGTGACCGGCGTGACCCTTAACCCAGATGAAATCAACCTTGTGCTTGCTTTTGGCGGTGAGTAGGCGCTCCCACAGGTCGCGGTTCTTGACGGGTTGCTTGTTGGCGGTTTTCCATCCGCGCTTTTTCCAGCCGTCGATCCAGTGCTTGTTAAAGGCGTTGACGACATACTGCGAATCGGAATGGACTTCGACCTCGCAAGGGCGGTTGAGCGCCTCGAGCGCCACGATAACGGCCATGAGTTCCATGCGGTTGTTGGTGGTCTTGGCGTACCCGTGCGAAAGCTCGGAGGTAAAGGTCTTGCCGGCGGGGTTGGTGTATTTGAGCACGGCGCCGTAGCCGCCGCGTCCCGGATTTGATCGGGCCGAGCCGTCGGTATAGATGATGACCTTCACGGGCTTCCTTTCGTTGGGTACGTTTCGTGTGAGTGACCATTGTAGCGCCATGCCCGCCGGGGGCCAGCAATCTACGATTTCTACCCCGTCTTCCGACTGTTAGTTGGCATGGATGATGCGGTTGAGCTCGTCGAGGTATTGCTGCAAGAGGAGAGAGGGCTTGCGCTCGTCGTGCATGATGTAGCCAACGTGCATCGTTGGGGCGTCTGCTAGCGGGATCGATGCCATGCCCCATTGCATTTCATTGGAGAGGACGCCGGTCGACAGGGTGTAACCGTTCGACGTGATAAGTAAGTTGGTAAGTGTTCCGCGGTCCGAGATTCGTATGTTGCGGTCGCAAGGGATATAGCTAAAGGGTTCCTCGGCGTAATAGAAGGAGTTTGAGGTTCCCTGCTCAAAGCTGTAGCGCGTATAGGGCGTGAGGTCGGCAAGGGACAGTTGAGGGCGGCGTGCGAGCGGATGGCGTTCGCTGACGAAGACGTGGACCGTCGCGTCGAAGAGGGGATGGAAGCTTGCGCGGGCATCGGCGAAGGCCTTCTGCAAGACACGGGTATTAAAGTCGTCCAGATAGAGGATGCCGATGTCGCTGCGAAACGCGCGCACGTCGTCGATGATCTGCGATGTGGTGGTCTCGCGCATGATGAACTCGAACTTGCTGTCGCGGCAGCGTTCGACTACGTTGACAAAGGCCTCGACCGAAAAGGCGTAGTGCTGGGCGGAAATGGCGAGGCGGGCTTGCGGGGTGCCGCCGTCCTCGTAGCGTGCCTCGAGCATATCTGCCTGCTCCACGACCTGGCGCGCATAGCCTAAAAGCTCGGTACCGTCGTTGGTGAGCGTGACGCCGCGGCTGGAGCGCGTAAAGATCTCCAGATGGAGCTCCTGCTCGAGGCTTTTGACGGCGTTGGAGATATTGGACTGTGCGGTATAGAGGCGCTGCGCTGCGGCGTTAATTGAGCCGGATTCTGCCACGGCGATAAGAAAGCGAAGCTGCTGGAGGGTCATCGGCGCCCGTCCTTTCGATAGCTATCTAAAAAACCGATAACAGGTTAGCGCTTTTAAGTGATTGACCGAGGGAGACGATGCTCGTACTATTCAAAACACACAAAGGCGGTAGGTAATTAAGCCGACCACGGAACCGGGATGTCAAAAGGAGGACCGCATATGAACTGCTTACCAAGACGAATGCCGGGCTCCTGTTTGCGCCCGTCGGCGTGATCAGGAGACAGCGACTTACTTCTCTCTTATTTATTTACTTTCGTTCGATCAAGGATATCATCATGAGC
>USJQ01000210.1 GCA_900554985.1 uncultured Collinsella sp.
TCCACGGCGTCGCGTGTCGGCGTGGGCAATATTGCGGGCATTGCCATTGCCGTTGTGGTCGGCGGTCCGGGTGCGGTCTGCCTCGCGTTCTCCGCGGTGCAATTCTATGTGTTCCATGTTTCGCATGGCATCAGTATAAAGCGCGATGGGCTTAGATTGCTCTTGCCTGTTCGGGGAACGCCTTGTCTAGGGATGCTTGGAGCTTTTCGAAGGATGCTCGTAAGTTGAGGCTCTGATCGGCTGAGCGCTTGGTTTTTGTGGTGGGGGAGTCGAGGAGGCCGTTTCTCTGTGTCGGGGGGAAGGAGAAAAGGTTTGCATGATTTAGGGATGGCTGCTGTGCTGCGTCGTTGGAAGAATGCATGCTTATGCGGCCTCCTCGATGTCCACCAAAAGGTTGCGCTCGGGGTATGCTGCTAGGTCCCGTGCGTTGGCAGTATTATGCCGCGGCTGCTGCAAAGAAGCGCTAAAGAAAGGCTTAACCTGGTTTGGTGTTACGATGAAACCGCAGGTCAAGGCTATTGAGTAACACTCTTGAAAGGTTTTGAGCTTAAGGGCTTTCTAAGGTTTGTGGCGCGGATGTGGCTCGCCTGTGTGGGGCGTGTGGACGGCTCGTTCCTAGCGCTGCGGTGCGGCGGCGCGCACCTGCTCGATGACCTTTTCCATCGTGGCGTCGATGCGGTCTTTTTTGAGTTCGCATTCCCAGATGGTTATGGGCGTCCAGCCCATTTGAGTGAGTGCTGCCACGGCAGCGCGGTCGCGCTCGACGTTGCGACGGAACTTTGCCTCCCAAAACTCAACGTTGCGCTTGGGCTGGCTCGGATTGCACTTGGGGCAGCGATGCCAAAAGCAGCCGTTGACAAAGATGGCGATCTTGCGGCCGGGGAAGGCGATGTCCGGCTTGCCGGGTACCTTCCATTCCAGGCGGTAGCCCGTGAGGCCTGCTGCGCGCAGGCGCTGGCGTACGAGCAACTCGGGCTTGGTGTTGGCGCGCTTGTTGCCCTTCATGGACTTTTTGATGGCAGCGCGACGGCGCACCAGTTCGCGCTCGTCGGCGGAAAGGTCCGAGGTATCGATGCCGTCGAGCAGACCGGGCTTGGGACGCTTTTTGCTGCGGCGCTTGGGTGCGCGCTTGGGTTTGGTGGAGGGTTTGTCGGCTGTGTTGGGCGCGGCGTCATCGGCAGAGCTTGTCTCAAGCCGATCTTCCTTCAACTCAATCAGAGCATCGATAAGCCCTTTGTCGGCGGGCATCCACTCCACCGTGGCAAGCGAGGTACGCGGAATCCAGCGGATATCGAGTTGGTGGTCATGCTTCTGGGGTTCATCGGATTCATCGGCTAGCGAGCAGTAGTAGCACTCCATGGAGAGATGGAAATCGGGGTAGTCATACTCAACGGTGTAGAAGTCACGCAGGTTGGTGACCTTCACCTGCAGCTCTTCCATGAGCTCGCGGCGCACGGCGTCTTCTGGCGTCTCGCCGCGCATGAGCTTGCCACCGGGGAACTCCCAAAGTCCCTGCATGTCGCCGTAGCCGCGCTGCACGGCCAGCAGCTCGTCGGATCCTTCCTTGCGAATGATCCCAGCGGCAACATGAACAGTCTTCAACAGGAGTCCTCTCTCAACATCAACACGTGACAGGCTAGCTATCCTTACCTTACGCAACGGTAAGGCAAGCGTAAGCCATATCGATGGTAGCCGACTCGGCTTCTTGCGACTATAGATGCCGTAGACTAATCGCAAGAAAGGACTCGGTATGCAAACCACGCACATGGCGACCCCGGTACTGGAGGTCGCGCATCTCGAAAAGGTATATGGAGCGCTGGGCAACGTGACCCGCGCGCTCAACGACGTCAGCTTTACCGTCAACCGCGGCGAATTCGTTGGCATCATGGGCGCCTCGGGCTCGGGCAAGTCGACGTTGCTCAACTGCGTCTCGACCATCGATAGCGCTACGAGCGGCACCATCCGCATCAACGGCCAGGACGTAACACGCATGAAGCAGGCCAAGCTCTCGCAGTTCCGCCGCGAGGAGCTGGGCTTTATCTTCCAGGACTCTAACCTGCTCGATACGCTCACGGCACGCGAGAACATCGCCCTGCCGCTCACCATCGCCCGTACAAACTCGGCGGAGATCTCGACCCGCGTGCAGGATGTGGCAGCGCGCCTGTCCATCAGTCAGGTGCTCGACAAGTATCCCTACCAAATGTCGGGCGGCCAGCAGCAGCGCGTTGCCGCGGCTCGCGCGCTCGTCACCGACCCCACCATGATCATGGCCGACGAGCCCACCGGCGCCCTCGATTCCAAGAGCGCCCGTCTGCTGCTCGAGAGCCTGGAGGCCCTTAACCGCCGCCTGCGCGCCACGGTGCTCATGGTCACGCACGACAGCTTTGCCGCCAGCTACACGAGCCGTGTGCTGTTTATTCGCGACGGCAAGATCTTCACCGAGCTGCGCCGCGGCGACACCGACCGCCGAGAGTTCTTCGACCGCATTATGGAGGTCGTTGCCATGATGGGCGGTGAGGGCTCCGATGCTCTGTAAACTCGCTTGGGGTAACGTCCGCCGCGCCGGCCGCGATTACCTCGTCTACCTTTTGACGCTCACCTTGGGCGTCACCGTTTTCTATGCCTTTAACACCGTCTCGATGCAGGTCGATATTGCCGGCATCGATGAAGAGGGCTTGGCGCAGGTTATGGGCAGCATGCTCGGCTACCTGACGTACTTTTTGGCCGGTGTCATGGCCTTTTTGATGGTGTATGCCAATAACTTCATCATGAAACGCCGCAAGAAGGAGTTTGGCCTGTACCAGGTGCTCGGCATGGGGCGCGGGCGCGTCGCCACGATCATGGCGCTCGAGACCGTGATAGTATCGGTCGTGGCCTTTGTCGCCGGCATTGTGCTGGGCGTGGGGCTCTCCCAGCTCATGACGTTCTTTACGGCCTCGCTCTTTAAG
>USJQ01000211.1 GCA_900554985.1 uncultured Collinsella sp.
GGCTGAAGAAGTGGAGCAATGCTTCCACGACGCCGTCGACGATTACCTTGAGTTTTGCGCCGAGAAGGGCAAGGAACCCGAGCGGGCTTTTAAGGGCTCGTTCAACGTAAGAACGGGCTCTGAGCTCCACAAGCAAGCAGCGCTGGCAGCAGCAAAGAAGGGTGAGTCACTCAATAAGTTTGTGACTGAAGCGATCGCTGCGGCGCTGTGAAGCCAACGTCGAGTCGAAGCCGCCACACAGGGCGCCTTTGTGGCGGCTTCGACGTTTGCCCAGATAAAACCTGTCAGAATAAACCTGTCCCTTTTTGGTAGGTTTGGGAGAGGGAGCCGGGATGGACAAGGCTGAGTTGCGGCGAGCGGTGATTGCTCGGCGCGATGCTCTTGATTTGGACTTGCAGGCGGCGAAGTCTGCTGATATCTGTGCGCGGCTGGTTGATCTGCTGGGCCGCTTGGATGCCGCGGCGCCGCACACCGTTGCCGTCTATGCCGCGATGGGTTCCGAAGTCGACCCAGCCGCGTTTGCCGCAGCTGCCGCCAAACGCGGCTGGCGCGTGGCCTATCCGTGCATGCTCTCGGCAGCCGAAGCCGCAGCTTGTGGCCAGCGCATGTGCATGCGGGCAGTTGCTGCCGGCGACGCGGACGCGGCCCCGTTTATCGCCCACCCCACGCAGGCCTTTGCGGCCACGGACATCGACAGCAACCGCTTCCCTATCGTCCCTGCCGAAGCACTCGACATGATTGTTGTGCCGCTCGTGGCCTTCGACCAAACCGGCGCGCGCCTGGGCTACGGCGGCGGTTGTTACGACCGCTACCTGCCTATGCTCTCGCCCGCATGCCAAATCATCGGCATCGCCTTTGACGAGCAGCGTGTCGACCACGTTCCCACCGACGCCCACGACCTGCCGCTACCCCACATCATCAGCGCCTAACGGCTGGTGCACCTCCCGGCGGCCTAGTGCTCCTCGCCGGCGCGGGCCAGGTCGTAGGGCGTGGTCTGGTAGACGTAGTAGTTGAGCCAGTTGGTGTAGAACAGCTGAGCCTGGCTGCGCCAGACGTTGCGCGGCTCGGCGGTGGGATCGTCGCCCGGGAAGTAATGCGCCGGCACCTGGGGGTTGAGCCCGCGCTTCACGTCGCGCTCGTACTCCAGGCGCAGCGTGTCGGTATCGTACTCGGGGTGACCAAAGACAAAGAAGCGACGGCTGTCGGTCGACTTGACGATGTACAGGCCCACCTCGTCGGACACGGCCACGACCTCAAGCTGCGGCTCGGCCTCCACGTCCTCGCGGCGCACGTCGGTGTTGCGCGAATGTACGGCATAGAAGCGGTCGTCAAAGCCGCGGACCAGCGGGCTTTGCGGCTTCACCAGATAATGCTCGAACACGCCGCTTGCCTTTGCCGGCAGGTCATACTTCTGGATACCGTAATGATGGTACAGACCGGCCTGTGCGCCCCAACAAATGTGCAGCGTAGAGTGCACGTGCGTGGTGGACCAGTCCATGATCTGGCAGAGCTCGGGCCAGTAGTCGACCTCTTCGAACGGCATCTGCTCAACCGGCGCGCCCGTGATGATCAGGCCGTCATAGTGGATGTCGCGGATGTCGTCGAACGTGCGGTAGAACGTCTCCAGGTGGCCGGCGCTTACGTGCGTGGCCTCGTGCGTCTTGGTGCGCAGCAGGTCCACCTCCACCTGCAGCGGCGTGTTGGAGAGCTTGCGCATGATCTGCGTCTCGGTGGCGATCTTGGTGGGCATGAGGTTGAGGATGAGCACGCGCAGCGGACGGATGTCCTGGTGCAGCGCGCGGTACTCGGTCATGACAAAGATGTTCTCGCTCTCGAGCTGCGCAGCGGCAGGAAGGGCGTCGGGAATACGAATGGGCATGGATGCTCCTTACGAGTCAGTTGCAGCTATGGTACAACGAGCGGCCCCATCCGCGCGAGCACATCGCCCAGCGATGCCGTCAGCGGCCAAATCACTCCAAAAGTAGAGATTAAGGCATGTCCCAAAAATCTGCGACGCTTTAGCCTAGCAAAGTGGTAGCAGGACGCTACAATGGTTCGATGCGAAAAACTCGGCCGGAAGGATACATATATGTACCAGACGCGTAAAATCGGTGTGGTCGGCCAGGGCCACGTAGGAGCACATGTCGCCAACAGCCTGCTTATGCAGGGCATTGCCGATGAGCTGTACCTGTGCGATATCAACGAGGCCAAGGTGACGTCCGAGGTCCAGGACCTGCGCGACTCCCTTTCGTTTGTCCCGTATAACACCAAGATCGTCAACTGCTACGACCACTACGAGGAGCTTGCCTGCTGCGATGTCATCGTCAACGCCGCCGGTAAGGTCGCGCTGGCCGCCGGCAACCGCGACGGCGAGCTGTTCTTTACCACCGACGCCGCCCGCTCCTTTGCCAAGCGCATCGTCGACGCCGGCTTCGACGGCATCTTTGTGAGCATCTCCAACCCCTGCGACGTCGTGTGCACCGAGCTGTGGCACCTGACCGGCTACGATCCCAAGAAGATCATCGGCTCGGGCTGCGGCCTGGATTCCGCCCGCCTGCGCACCGAGATCTCCAACAAGGTCGGCGTGAGCCCCAAGTCCATCGACGCCTACATGATTGGCGAGCACGGCTTTAGCCAGCTGGCCGCCTTTAAGGCCGCGACCATCGCCGGCAAGAGCCTCAACGAGCTCCAGGCCGAGAACCCCGACAAGTACGCCTTTGACCACATGGAGGTCGAGGAGCTTGCACGCAAGGGCGGCTACGTAACCTACCAGGGCAAGCAGTGCACCGAGTACGCCGTCGCCAACTCCGCCGCGCGCGTCTGCGCTGCCGTTCTGCACAACGAGCACGCTGTGCTTTCGGCCTCTACGCTTATGACCGGCCAGTATGGC
>USJQ01000212.1 GCA_900554985.1 uncultured Collinsella sp.
GGGCGGTAATCGGCGACCGTGAACGGTGGCTGGATATGAAGTCTTGGTAAGTTTCGGGACGTGTACTTTTTCGAAAAACGGTAGTCTCTCCGCGGAAAGTGCATCCCAGAATTAAGCCTCGGAACGGGATGCATTTTCCAGTAGATGCTTCAGTGGAAAGTTCATCCCAGAATTCAGGCTCAGAACGGGACGCGCTTTCCGGATGGCATGCTTGGCGGAAACTACGACCCAGTATTTGGCTCCAGAACGGGATACATTTTCCGGAACGGTCCCCAAACGGAAACTGCGTCCCGGATTCGACGTTCAGAACGGGATGCCGTTTCCGGTTGAGGCCTCGAGCGGAAAGCGCATCCCATAATCCCCAATGGCACCGCAGCGCATTTCGTGTCCGCGCGGGCGTCTGCGCCGGTCGTCGAATGACGTTATAGCTGGCTATATTATAGGTAGCTATAACGTTCGACCCTCCGACAACCCTTGGCCTTTGGCGGGACATGAGTCGCGAAGACGCTGCGGTTTGCCATGGCATGATGGGCGGCATTCCCGCATATATCGAGAAAGTCGATCCTGCCGTATCGCTCAAGGACAACATCAAACGTCTTTTTCTTACTCCTACGGGCTATCTCTTTGAGGAGCCGAGTAACCTGCTAATGCAAGAGTGCCGCAATCCCGAGCAATATGATGCAATCGTGCAAGCAATTGCCCAGGGGCGCTCGAAGATTTCGGAGATTGCGAGCTCTACGGGAATCCCTGCGAGCAACGTAAAGAGCTATGTGGATAAGCTGGCGTCGCTTGGGATTGTCGAGCGCGAACTGCCCCTAAACGAGACGAGCAATAAGCGGGCCGTGTATCTGCTGAGCGACCAGATGTTTAGGTTTTGGTACAAGTTTGTTCCGCAGAACATCGGGCTGATTCAAAACGATATGGCCGAGATGGCGTATGAGTGCATTGAGCCGCACGTATCGGATTACATGGGCACGGTCTTTGAGCTTATATGCAGACAGTATGGGCGGGCCAGCTCGATGTGGTTCCGGCGAGCGTCGGGCGCTGGTGGGGGACGGATAATCGCACGCATGCGCAGGAAGAAATCGACTTGATTGTTGACGATGGCGAGGGCGCTGCGCTGTTTGCGGAGTGCAACTGGCGCAATGAACCGACGGGTGAAGACGTGCTGCAAAAGCTCGTGCATCGAAGCGAGCTCTTTAGACGGCAGCGAAAAAGCTACGCACTTTTCTCAAAACGCGGCTTTACGCAGGGATGTCGAGATGTCGCGGAGAGTAGGGGAGACGTCAAGCTGATCTCGTTTGCCGAAATGTGAGGGTGGAGATAACCAAGCGCGCTCTGATGTGATGCTCGGAATGGGTCGCGCTAAGGATGCCAAGCGGAAAACCTTCAACGAAAATAGCGTAAAAACTGCATCCGACATGGCGTAAAAACTACATTGAAAGTAGCGTAAAAACAGCATTGAGAATGGCGTAATTTCGCATATCGCATGATCGCCCGAGCTTGCACACGGCCTTTTGCGAGCTCTTGCCATGAACGAGAGCCAGGCTGTCACGTACAAGACGCTCATAAAGGACGCCTCGTACGGTGAGGCGGGCCCCGACGAGAGGACCATCGCTGCGTACTTGGACCTCTTCAACAGGCTCAAGCTGACCGAGGACCTGTGCGGATGGGAGCCGCCCATGCGCTCGAAGGCCCGCGTTCGCGTGCGCCCCAAGCGCTACTTCTGTGACCCGTCACTTGCGGCGGCGTTGCTGGGGGCTACCCCTGAGCGGCTGCTTGGCGATATGCAAACGTTGGGGATGCTCTTTGAGAACCTCGTTCTGCGCGACGTGCGCGTGTTCCTTTCCACCTACGGCGGTGTCGACAACAGTGTCCATTATTTCCGAGATGAGAAGGGCCTTGAGGTCGATCTGATCGTTGAGCACGACGGGCGCTGGGGAGCCATCGAGGTCAAGCTGAGTGATGCGAAAGCAGACGATGGAGCGAGAAATCTCAAGGCGCTGGAGAGGAAAGTGCTCTCCAATCCTGCCGCCCAGAATGCCGCGCCGGCGTTTTTGGCGGTCGTGGTTGGAAAGGGGAGTATTGCCTACACACGCGACGACGGCGTGGCGGTGATTCCCGTGGCGGCACTTGGGGCGTAGTGGTTTTGCGGGCGTCGGGCCTTCATTACCGAAAATCCATCTGGTAAACCCGGCGCCGGTGGGTAAAATAAGGTTGACGGCAGCCCAAGTAGTGAAGAGCTGGGCGGCGCCGTTACTTCGATTAAGGGGTCAATGCCTTAGAGGCGTCGACCCCTCTTTTTCTGCTTCGTACGCTGCTTGAGTGCCTCGGTAAGTCCGATAAGCGCCGTGAGGAGCGAGACCAAAGCGGTCAGGAGCTTCACAAAATCAGTCAGATCGGTCATGGGCATCACCTCCCGTCGCATGGAGGGCGCTGCCCGGCACATGGAACTGCCGCCAACAATAACCAGTCTATCAAACTGCAGCCATAAATACGAATATATGTTCGACAATAACAGCGACGTGACCATCTCAAAGTGCAGCTTTACGCAAGGATGCCGGAAAGCTGCACTGTGCGATTACATATCCGCACGGACACTTATCCTTACGGCAATGTAGCTGCCTGTGAAACAGGCGGCAGTTGACGGAGAAAGGCCCTCACCGTGCCAGACAAAAAGATGCCGGGTGTCTCGGCTATCGATACGACGAACTTTGCGCGCCAGATCGTGCTGGACTTTGAGTTTGCGCCGGTGCCAAAGCAGCGTCAGCGCCGTGGACTGTGCAATGAGATTATCGAGGCCGGCGCCGTCAAGCTCGATTACCACGGCAACGTTATGGGCGAGTTCCAGCGCACAATGCTTGTGCCGGAAATTGACGCATAC
>USJQ01000213.1 GCA_900554985.1 uncultured Collinsella sp.
ATGGGGTAACTTCCCAGCGCACTCCGCAGGACGCAAAAAGGCCCGCCGCACAAAGTGCGCAGCGAGCCTTTTTGCATGTCCGAGGACGCGCTGGGAAGTTACCCCATGCGGACGGCGAACAACTATGTAGTCTTGGACTAGAACATGCCCAAGAAACCGTGCACAAACAGTGCGGCCAGAGCGGCACCGACAAACGGAGCAATGCCAGGAACGAGCAGGCCGTACTTCCAGTTGTTGTCAGCCTTGTTCTTGATCGGCAGCACCTGATAGGCCATGCGAGGACCAAGGTCACGAGCCTGGTTCATGGCGAAGCCAGTGATGCCGCCCATGCCCATGCCAACAGCCCAAACGATCAGACCGACGCAGATGGCGAGCATCAGAACGTTCTCGCCGGCGCGGCTAGCGACAGCAAGGATGGCACTGATGAACACAAAGGTGCAGATAGCCTCGCAGAAGAAGTTGCGGGCATAGTTCGTACCCTCGGTGGTGGGGTTGGTCGAGAAGATGTTGCGCTGGGCAATGGGGTCGACGACGCCCTCGGAAGCCTTGAACTCATCGGCATACATAAACCAAGCGATCACGGCACCCACAAAGCCGCCGAGCATATCGGCGAGCATGAAGGGAATGCAGTTGCCCCACGGCACCAAGCCGACGATGCACTGGGCAAGCACCATGGCGGGGTTCATGCACACGGCGCCGCCAAAGACAAACAGGCAGACCGAGATGCCAAAAGACCAGGTGGTGATGGCAAACATGTGGCCGGAGCCCTGATACTTGGTGCCCTTGAGCACGGTATCGCAGTGCACGCCCACGCCAAAGACGATCATGAGGGCCGTTGCGCCGAATTCGCAGAGGAGTTTGGTAAGCATAAAACCTTATCTTTCTTGTCGGTTATAAACGATTCGTTTAAGCCACGCGCTAGTGCTGCGCAACGACAACGCCCAGGCCATCGGGAATGACGGCAACCTTGGCATCGGCACCCTTCATCTCGAAGGCGAGCTTGAGCGCCTCCTCGAGGGTGTTAACCGGTGTCATGTGCATATCCTTGAGCATCTGGTGATCGCACAGGTCGGTGACCATGATCACAGGGTGATGTGCCAGGATGCGGGCAAAGATCTGGCTCGTCCACTGGTCGGGCAGGGTCTCGTCCTTAGGACGGTCGATGCAGGCGCGCTCAAACTCCGCCGGATCGTTGTCGGCGATATTGTGATAGAAGCCCTCGCCACCGTGACCGTCGGCACAACCGGCGACGTCGATGATCACACCGCCCTCGGGAAGCGTGGCCTCGGCAGCGCACATGCCCTTCACAGCCTGATAGATGTTCTGATCGAGGGGGTAGCCGCCGTTAGTGGTAATGGCGATCTCGCACTCGACGGGCTCAACGCCGGCAAGGCTCTTCACGAACTCGCAGCCAGCCTCGTGCGCCTTGTGGATGTCGCCGGCAAAGGAGCCAATGACCTCGTGCTTGCCGTTGAGCACCACGTTGAGCACAAAGGCAAGGTGAGCCATCTCGGCGGCGGCAAACATGTCCTCGCTCACGTGGTTGTGGCACAGGTTGCCGGCACGCGAGTGGGAATCGTTCACAAACTGACCGTTGTGGTTGTACATGATGGTCTTGTAGCTGGCGATGCCAGGCAGGACGGACTTGCGGCTACCAGAGAAACCGGCAAAGAAGTGCGGCTCAATAAAGCCCTCGGCAAGCAGCAGATCGCAATCGGCCGCAATCTTGTTGATGATGCACTCGCCACCAGAAGGCAGGGTGCCGATCTTTTTCATCATGCTGTCGTCAGTCGCGACGTGCATAACGATTTCTTCGTTGGCAACGATCTCCTCGCCGTACTTGTTGACGAGCTCCTCGTGCGTCGACGGACGATGCATACCCGTAGCAACCAGAATGCGAACGCGCGCCTCAGGCGCAGCGGAGTGGATGTGATGCAGCAGAATAGGCATCGTCACACGCGAGGGAACGGGACGCGTATGATCTGAGCTAATGATGACAATATCCTTCTTGCCAGCACAAAGCTCCTCGAGCGACGGCGAGCCATAAGGGTTGGCAAGCGACTCCTCCACCAGCTCTTCCTGCGATTTCGTGGTCTTAAACTCGTTTTGATGACCTTCCATCACACCCGCGAAGTTCTTATCCTCGAGTTCCAGATGCAACGTCTTGTGGTCAAACGGCAGTTCACATTCAAACAATGACGAGCGCCCTCTTCCTTTCAACTGACACACTAGATAAACCGTTGGAAGGATACGCCGCTCACCGAAAAACACCACCGTCTACCGACTCATTAACACAACGTTCATATTTGACCCACAACAAAACGACCGCGATCCCAAACAGGACCGCGGCCGCTACAGTCGTAAGGCGAGAAGCGCGCCATTATTCCCCCAGCCAGTAATCCACCGAAGACCGGACATCGTAGGGCCCGCCATCAGCTTACTTTTAGGCACACTCCGCAGGACGCAAGAAGCCCTCGCCGCACTCCACATTAGGCGCGAAGCGCGCCATTCTCCCCTCAGCTTTAATCCCCGAAGACCGAGGACGAAGGGGCCCGATGGGTTTCCCTCTGAATGCATTCCGCAGCACGAAGCCCCCTTATCCGCAGCTCCGAAGGAGCAGGATAAGAGGGCTTCCATGGTCGAGGACGTTCTGAAAACCAAGCCCGGCCCCCGCCTGCGGTGACGCTGCTGCAAGCGGTCTGCGATGGGGTCGTTGTTGGTTGGGGCCGCTGGGCTGATGCAGGGGCGCGTGGTTGTTGCGGGCCCTGGTCCCGGCGGCGGCCTCGGCGCTTTGCGCCTGCCGCCTTGGGGGGACTGTGGGGCGCGGCCGGCAGCTGCGGCGCGTTGCGCTTGCTGCCTGGGGTGACTGCGGGGCCGTGAC
>USJQ01000214.1 GCA_900554985.1 uncultured Collinsella sp.
TTTCATAGGGCAGGGACTTTCGGCTCATCGTCGAGCTGCGGAATGGTGCCTACCACGTTATCCGCCAGCCAATTCATCTCGACAATCTGCGTGCTCGGCAGCGGAGGGAAGCCTTCGATCTGTACCACGCCGTTCTGGCTGTGGAGCTCGCCGCCAAAGGGGTTGATGGATCCCTCAACAATGCCGTTACGGAGCAACTGCACGAGTTTGCGCGTCTGGTAGGGTAGGCCCGGAGCGTAACGGATGTCGATAACGCCAGAGCTCATGCCGTACCAGTAGTTGACGGCGCGCACTTGGTTGTCATCGCTGGTCTCGTCCCACGTGCCGTGCAGAAGGCTGCGAACGATGAGCTCGTAGTAACGGCCCCAGTTCCATACCGGCATGGCGATGCCGGTAACCTTGCCATCGACCAGGCGGTGAAGTCCGTAGGCCGTGGGGTCTTCGAGCGACTTTGACATGTCGGCGCCGGTCATGACGCTTACACCTTCGCGGCACATGGCCTCGGCAAGGCCTCCGGCGGGCACCTCGCCCCAAGTCAGGATAATTTGCGCACGGGGGTCGAGCAGCGAGGCGCCAATCGCAAAGGCGTTGATCTCGCTGAGCGCGCCCGAGGCGAAGACCGACGCGTGGTAGCCGATGCGGTGGTTGTCCGCCATGCTGGCGGCAAGGGCGCCCAGGAGGAACTTGGCCTCGTACATCTTGCCAAAGTACGAACGGACGCTTTGATGGGGAAGGCCGATAGAGCAGTTGAGGAACCGAACCTGGGGATACTCAACGGCAGCCCTGAGCGTGTATTCTATCAGGCGGTGGGAGGTCGAGAAGATGACGTTGGCCCCATGTTTGACAGCCGTGTCCACGGCGGGGTAGAACGCATCCGGATCGTGACAGTCCTCGAACGCCTCGGTGCGCACGATACCGCCAAAGTGCTCATCGAGATACTGACGCCCTTGGTCGTGCAGGCTGTCCCAGCTCGACGTCGCACAGGGGAACTCATGGATAAAGGCGATGCGCAGGGGGTTGGTCGCCGAATAGACGGTCTTGCCCATAAAGAAGTTGAGCACGCCGGAGGTGGACTTGGCGGGCGACTCCTCCTCGTCGACGCTCGGCGCTTCAACAAGATCGACCTTGTCCTCGTCATTTTTGCCGGCAATGACCAGCTCGCGCCAAATCTTGCACAGGCGGTTTACGACGATATCCGTTGGCGTATCCAGCAGGCGGTCCTGGTTGTACACATTGAGGTACACGAGCATGGCGTCGGCGGGCGTAATGTCCAGGTGGTCGCCGCCTGCGCGAAGGTAGGCGCGCTTAAAGAGCAGGAAGGTGTGGCGCAGGTAGTCGACCTTTTTCTGCGGCCATTTTTCGATAAGATTCTGACCGAGCATCTTGGCGAGCGTCTCGTAGCTTCCCTCACGCGAGAACTCGATCTCGTATAGGGGGCAGACGCGCCAAAACGCGCAGAATTCACCGTACAGGCGGCTTTCGACGGAATCCCATGTGCCGGGGTAGAGACGGGTGACCCTGGCCGAAACCGTTGGAGCGTCCAAGAATTTGAGGACACTGACGCGTTTATTGCCTTCCTGGACATAGAACCGATGCATGAACTCGGTGACGATGATGGGGTCGCGATAGCCCTCGGTTACCTGGATGTCGTAGAGGTTGGACCACTTGCGGGCGAACTCGGTGTTAAACGGCAGCAGGGGCATAAAGTTGCATGAAAAGGCGGACTGACGGCCCTTGGTGACAGTGCCGACGACCATTTGGATCGGAACATCCCGCAGGCCGACACTCACTCGCTGACCTAAGGGGAGCTGAGCAATCAAACTGTCGAGGTCCGTAAGGTATGGATGCTCGCTTTGGCTAATGGCGCGTCGACGTCCTTGCTCGCCGCGCTTGCGTGCTTGACGATAGGCCTCTTCCATGATGTTGCTCCCTTAGTCGGTTAAACAACTACATAAACCATGGTACCACGAATGAAAACCACCACAAAGGTGCCTGTCCCTTTTTGGCGGGTTAGGCGATGATGGGGGCGATGGCGCGGATGCAGGCGTCGGCTGCCGTGAAAGTAGTGCTGTCGTCGCTGACGATAAAGATGATCTTTCCTTTGATGCCAAAGTCGCCGATTTCGCTAAAGAGTACGTAGGGCTCCTTGTCAAAGCCCGAGATGGGAAGCACGGCGGCTTTGGTGGCGCTGGTCAGCTCGTCTGCCAGTGCGTCGTGTGAAGCCCACTTGGACGTGTCCTTGACCGCGACGGGCACGGCAACGCGCCCAAAGGGCATGAGGTGCACGAGCGTGTTCTTGGGGATGTTGGAGTTGGGGACGATGATGGTCTGCCCACAGGCATCCTCAATCGTTGTATGGCGCCAAGTGATGTCTTGGACCACGCCGGATACGCCGCCGACCTCGATATTGTCGCCGGGCTTGATGATGCCCATAAAGGTCACCTGCATGCCGCCGATAAGGTTTGACAGCGTGTCCTGAAAGCCGAGCGAGATGACGATGCCGCCGACGCCAAGGGCGGCGACGAGCGCGTTTGCGTTAATGCCAAAGCAGTTATCGAGGACAAAGCTGCCGCCAATCATCCATATCACGGCGCGCGCGATGTTGATGAAGATACTCGATGCCGGAAGCGGGTTATCGTCTCGGTTAAGCAGATGGTTCAGGGTCTTGGATACGACCTTGGCGGCGACGGCGGTGCCTATCGCCAAGATGACGGCCCAGATGATGTTGTGGACCCACCGTTGCTCAAAGAAATGAAGAATCGGCTCAAACAATTCCATGTAGGGAAAACCTCCTAATGATCGTTCAACCATGATACCCACCAAGAAGCCCGTCCGATCAAATTCGGACGGGCTTCTGTGCTCGATATAAGGTT
>USJQ01000215.1 GCA_900554985.1 uncultured Collinsella sp.
CCGACGTCAAGTCGCTCGTCGTGCACCCGGCTACCACCACGCACTCCCAGCTCTCTGCCGAGGAGCTCGCCGAGCAGAACATCACGCCCTCCACGATCCGTCTTTCCATCGGTACCGAGAACGCCGAGGACATCATTTGGGATCTGAAGCAGGCCTTCGCCGCGCTGGACGAGTAAGGCGACTTGTGCAAGGACCCCTTGCGACTCGATAGGTATAACTTCATAAATGCCTGCTCAAGGCGCCTGCGCAAGCAATGGTTGCGCAGGCGTCTTTTTTGCATAGGAAGGGCGCTATTACAGGGTTTTTGGCATGCTTTATGCATTCGAGTTGTGGAAAACTCCTGTTGAGAGGATGTGAGTTTTACGCAATTGACGTGCGCCTTTTGAGTAAAACCGCAGGTCGCGATTTGCTCGAGGTACTATGCAGCGCGATCGAATCACACGCAGCTCAAACGCAGCAAAAACGCACTACGGAGGTTTCCAGCTACATGAGGATCGATTCACGAAAACCGAAAGCCGCTGCCCTTTCCGCCGCTCTGACCGTGGCACTTTTGGCAGGCGCCGGCGCAACTGATGCCCACGCGGCAACACTGTCCGATACGGTTGGATCTACGCCGTCCGAGGCGACGCTGGTACAGCCCGTTGATTATCGCGGCGATGGTTATGGTTCCATGCAGGAGTGGAACGCCTCGATGGAGGCCAAGCGCGATTCCCTTGAGATGCGCGCTCAGATCATTATGAATATGTATGGTGACTATGCCACCGATGACGAGCACGCTGTGCTGCAGGGTTGTATCGATGGTGCGGGCAGCCTTTTGACGATGGGGGAGGTCGACGCGAAGTCGACCGAGCTCGATGAGCTGCGCACTGCGCTTGAGAATGCCAAGCGCGAAGCGCTCGAGGCCGCCGCAGCCGAGGCGGAGGCTGCCGAGGCCGCCCAGGCTTCGTACTACAACGCCGGTTACACTCCGTCCTACGCGTCTGCCGCGTCCTACGCGAACGGATCGGGCCTGACGCGCTCTGCGGGTGTCAATAACTACAACGGGCGCCGCGAGACCTATTACAGCGGCAATGTGCTTTATCACTATCGCACGGGCGAATGGACTCAGGATTCTGAGGGCTTCTGGCGCGATTCCGACGGCTATTACGTTGTTGCCGCGGGCGATATGGCCCAGGGCTCGACCTTTACGGGCTCCAAGGGTGATTGCAAGGTCTATGACTCCGGCTGCGCCGCCGGAACCACCGATTACTACACCGGTTGGTAATCTGCTATCAGAGCAAAATAGGCACATGATGGGCGGGCGTCTTTACTGAGCTTTTAGGCAACGTAAAGCCGCCCTTTCTTTATGTGCGTTTGAGCTAACAGAGCCCTTACCGTGGCGGTACGCTGGGCGTATGCATACGGGGCACACTGGTTCATGAGAAATAAGGTCTTTCTCGTGGAGGAAGTGGTCTCATGAACGCTCGAGATATCGCTATCGCCGCCGTCGCATTGGTACTTGGCTGTCTTGGCCCTACAGCTGCGTTTGTCGCAGGCATGCAGGGCTCGTGCGGGGCTGCTCCTATTGTGGTCGGCGCGCTCATCGCAGCAGCGCTGCTGGGAAGTGCGGGCGTGACCCTTTGTCGCGATGACGAGGACGAGACGCCGCAGGTGCGGCGCTAGCCGTTGTGAAGCTGGTTTTGCCCATAGATGAAGAAGGAAGCCGCCGCAAGGGGAGTGCCCTTTGCGGCGGTTTTTGCTATTGAGACTGTTGGATGCGGTGCGGCGGCGTTACCAGCTGGCCTCGATTTCGCGGATGCGCGAATAGAGCCATTCGTTTTGCGGCACCTGGATACCGTGCTTGGCCGCGAGGCGGCAGATGGTACCCGCAAATTCCTCGACCTCGGTTCTGCGTTGAGCGATGCGGTCTTGCGCCATCGAGGGCATGCCGGCGGGATCGAGCCCTTTTATGAGACGCACCATCTGCGTCAGGTCTTCCTCGGTGAGCTCGATGCCCTCGGCATTGGCGACTGCAAGCGTCTCGCGCATGGCGGAGACAAAACTGCGGAGCTGCTCGGAGCCCTGCTCCGTAGCGCTTCCGTAGGTGCCGCCGTAGGCCATACAGGTCTGGTTGATGCCGTCGTTGAGCATGAGTTTGGCCCACATGCGATGTGCGATGTCGTGCTCGACGGTATGGGCGATGCCGCAGCGCGTGTAGAGCCCGTCGATAGCGGTGACGGTCGCGGGGTCGGTGCCGGCGGCCGCACCAAAGCGGATCTCGCCCGCATTGGTAAAGGTGAGCGCGCCGTTGAGAAACACAGCGTCCATGCCTTGGCAGATTCCGAGGACGGTGTGCTCCCAGCCAAAGCGCTCGGCAATCTTTTGCTCGCTCGTGATGCCGTTGCATAGGGATGCGATGAGCGTGTCGGGCCCTACGATGCGTTCCATAGTCTTGAGCGCCTGGTCGAGTCCGGTTGTCTTGACCGTGAGGATGACCAGGTCGACGGGCGTCGCCTCGCTCGCGCGGACGGACTTGAGCGCGCAGGGCTTGCCGTTGACGGTGAGCGCATCACCCGCGTGGCGCTCAAAGCGCGCGTCGTCCATAACGTATTCGACGGCGTCGTTGCCGAGCGCTTGGGCGATCATGCTGCCGTAGAGCAGGCCCACGCCGCCCTTGCCGATGAAGGCGACCTTGTTGATCTGCATGTGAATCATCTCCCCATAAAAAGGCGACCGCGTATGGGGCGTCTGATGGATTGTATGCCGCCGGGCCATGTCGCGTGCACCGGATGGCCGTATTTAGAAGAACAAACGCATGGGAACTTATGGCGCGGGGCAGACCGCAAAGACACGTGCGGGATATCCGACGCCATCACGCAGCTTGGGGAAGGTG
>USJQ01000216.1 GCA_900554985.1 uncultured Collinsella sp.
GGCCGCAAAGCTGAACGACCACGCGGCCGATCTCCTTCTCGACGTCGCCGTAGTCACCAGCCGGCGGCATGTGGACGTTGGCCTTAAACGCCTCGGGATAGGCATCCTGGAAGTTCTCGAGCGCAGCGGTCCAAGCAAGCGGGCAAACGATATTGACGTTGATGCCGTCCTTGCCCCACTCGTTGGCGGCAACGCGGGTCAGGCCGCGGATGCCCTCCTTGGCGGCAGCATAGCTGCACTGGCCATAGTTGCCAAACAGGCCGGCACCCGAGGCAAAGTTGACCACGGAGCCCTTGGTCTCCTTCAGGTGCGGATAGGCCTTCTGCATGTACAGGTAAGTGGCATACAGGCCAGAGTAAATGGCAAGGTTAAACTGGTCCATAGTGTGATCGGCAATGGTCACGCCCGAGGCGCTGGCCTGAGCATTGTTGACGACGGCGTCGATGCGGCCGAACTCCTCAATGGCCTTGTCGATGACGTTCTGGACGACAGCCTCATTGTCCTGACCAGCCGAGACATCGGCCTGAACAGGCAGAACCTTGACCCCGTACTCGGCCTCGAGAGACTCCTTGGCGGCCTCGAGCTTGGCGACGTTGCGGCCTGTGATGACGAGGTTCGCGCCCTCCTTGGCAAATGCGATATCGATGCCGTAGCCGATGGAGCCAGCGGAACCGTCCTTAAGCGTGGCCTTGCCGCCGCCGGTGACGATCACGGTCTTACCAGTGAAAAGTCCCATACAAAGTCCTTTCAAATCGCGACGGGCCCACCCGCCGACTGCGCGCATCCAACTTCACGCGCCAAAAGCTGAAATGCAACTTTAGCGGGTTCAAGTGAAAAATAAAGACCGCAGCAGGCGAACGGCACAACGTCATTCGGCGAAGGGAATGTCAAGCACGAACTGGATAAAGAGGCCGAATTTTTGTCAGCCAAACGAGCCATCGAACACGTTTTGAAACTTTGCTGCGGCGCGCGGGATGTCGGCGCGAGACTTTATCATAGGGTGACAAACAACGATGAGGAGCACATGCCTATGACAGACGAGCTGGACCCCCAGACTCAACAGCATATTGATGATCCCGCAGACGTCACCGCAGATACTGACGCTGTGACCTGCGATGGTATCGACATCGACGACCCCATCTTGGACGAAAGCGCTACGGCGGAAACCCCCGAAACAGAAAACGCCGATGAGCAAAACGACGATGCGCCCGCTCCGGACGACGCCCCTGTACAGGACGACGCCCCGCAAGCAGCGGGCCCCATCGAGGTGTCTTCGGAAGAAGAGCTCGATGCCGTCATGGACTCCATGATGGATGCTGTCAAAGCGATGAAAGACGCCGTCGCCGATTCCGATATTGATGCCGAGGAAGAGGAGGCCGCCGAGGCGGCCTCGACCTTTGTGCCCGGCGAGACTCCGGTTGCCGACCAGGGCAGCACCATGCCCTCGTTTCTGCAGCTCGAGCACCCCACGATTGGCGCCGATGCGGTCGATCCGCACACAGCAGGCTTTTCTGTGGTCGAGGGCGGTACCGGCAATATCGCCGCGCCGCAGGCTGCCGATGCGGACGCCGCCGACACCGCTCGCCCGACCGCCCCGCACTCCCCCGCCGCGAGCCGCGATCTGGGGACCGCTGTCTCGAACACAGCGAACGCCGTGGGCGCCTTTATCGCCCAGGGTGCCTCGGCCATGCGCGAGATGAATGCCGCGAAAAAGGCACTTGCCGATGCCCGCGCCCACCTGGCCGAACTTGAGCAGCGCATTGCCGATCAGGCCGAGGAACTCGAGACGCGCCAGGATATCGCAGGCCGCTACGACCAGATCGTCGCCGACCAGCGCCAGGCGATTGCCACGGCCCAAAAGACTGCAGCGGCCGCCGAGATTGACCGTGATGCCCACGCCGCCAAAGCGACAGAGCTCAAGGGTCAGTTCGAACAAATGAAGACAGAGGATGACGCGACTGAGCTCCGCCTGAAGGCCGCGCTCGATGCCGTGGAGGCCCGCGAGGCGAGCTCGCGCGAGACCGGCAACCGCCTCATTCGACGTCTTGAGGATTCCAAGCGCATCCGCGACAAGGTAAAGGCCGAGCGAGACGCCGGCATTGCCGCCGCACAACAAACCGTCGACGCCACGCGCGCCCAGCTCGAGACGCTGCGTCATGAGTATGCCGAGCTGCAACGCAATCCCTCGGCAAATCCCGCCAACTATACGGTGCGCACCAGCGAGCTCTCGATGCAGATCTCCGACACGGCAGATGCCCTGCGTAAAGCCGAAGAAGATGTCCCGCGCATCACCGCCGACCTTGAGCACTCGCTTGCCGCAGCCGAGCAGGCCGTCGAGCAGGCTCAAGCCCCTATCGCCGACGCAAAACGCGCGCACCAAGCCGTGACGACCGAAGCCGATGCCGCGCGCGACGAGCTGCAGACGGCGAAGACCGCCGCCGCGACTCGTCAGCGCGAACTGCGCGAGAAGATCGCCGCGGAGGACAAGGCACGCCGCGAGCAGGAGCAGACCATCGCCAACGCCCAAGCAGATGCCGCACATGCACAGTCGATCATCGAACAGGCGACCGAGGTGCACGACCACCCAGAAATCACTGAGTCGCTTGCAGGATCCTTGGCCCGAGACAAAGCCGAACACGCCGAGACCGAGCAAGAAGTCGACCAGCTCGAGGCCGCCGAAGACGACGTACGAGAGCGCACCCGCGACTCACGCATCAAATTCACCGGCGCCATCGTCTGCATCGTCGCCGCAATCCTGGCGATCATCCTAGTCTGGCTGTTCGCAAGCAAGTAGCCATTGGGGACGTCCTTAAACGACTAGTCAAACAAGAACGCCCCCAACGACTAGCCCAATGACGAGAGTGGATAATCT
>USJQ01000217.1 GCA_900554985.1 uncultured Collinsella sp.
AGATCGGGGGCCGTGAGCCTCAGCGCCTCGGCGGCCTCATCCGCACGCTCCGTATCCTTCCACAGGATCGACGCGCAGGCCTCGGGACTCACGACCGAATAGGCCGAGCTCGAGAGCATCAGGATGCGGTCGGCCACGGACAGCGCCAGCGCGCCACCAGAGCCGCCCTCGCCTGTCACCACCGAGACAATCGGCGTCTTAAGGCCGCTCATCTCCATGAGATTCTGGGCAATCGCCTCGCCCTGGCCGCGCTCCTCGGCACCGATGCCGCAAAACGCGCCCGAAGTATCAACCAGGCACAGAACCGGCCGACCAAATTTCTCGGCTTGGTGCATCAGGCGACGTGCCTTGCGGTAGCCCTCGGGATGTGCCATACCAAAGTTGCGACGCATGCGCTCTTTGGTCGTGGTACCGCGCTCGATGGCGATAACCGTCACGGGTCGCCCGTCTTTCCAGCCGATGCCGCCCACCACGGCAGCATCGTCGCCAAAGTAGCGGTCGCCGTGCAGCTCTACGAATCCGTCGAGACCCAACGAGATCATCTCGCCTGGCGTGGCGCGATCTGCGGAGCGGGTCTGCTTGACAATCTCGAGCGCGGTTTTTGGTGCCGTCGAGCGCTTAAACAAGTGTCCCAGCTTTTTGCCGCGGCGACCCGCATGGACGATCTCATGCGGTGCCCCCAGGCCGGGCGCGTGCCCTTCGTGCAGCGCCAACAGCTCGCCTACCGTGAGCGCAATCTCGCCACGCGGAACAACGGCATCGCAAAAGCCGTGCTCCAGCAAAAACTCGGAGCGCTGGAATCCCTTGGGCAGGCGCTTGTGCATGTTCTGCTCGATCACGCGCGGGCCGGCAAATGCCGTCAGGGCATCGGGCTCGGCCAGGATAATGTCGCCCTCCATGGCAAAGCTCGCGGTTACGCCTCCGGTCGTGGGGTCGGTGAGCACCGTGATATACAGGCCGCCCGCCTCGCTGTGGCGCCTAACCGCCGCAGAAATCTTGGCCATCTGCATAAGCGATGTCACGCCCTCTTGCATGCGCGCACCGCCCGAAACGGTAAAGCCGACAACTGGCAATCCCATCTCGGTCGCACGCTCAAATGTGCGACAGATCTTCTCGCCCACCACGGAACCCATCGAGCCCATCATAAAGTTGGCATCCATAAAGAAGAGCGCCGTATCGCAACCGCAGATTTTGCCCCTGCCGCACACAACGGCATCGCGCTCGCCCGAACGCTCGACCGCGCCCTTGAGCTTGTCGGCATAACTGGGAAACGAGAGGAAGTCCTCCGACGCCAGATTGGCATCCCATTCCTCAAACGTGCCCTCGTCGACCGTCATGCGCATGCGCGCGCGACCGCTCACGCGAAAGTGTTTGCCGCAACGAGGACAGACCTCGAGGTTGTCGTGCAGGCGTGCCTCATCGATCACACGGCGGCACCCCGGGCACTTGATAAACACGTGGCGCGCGGGAAACTCGGCGCACGACTCGGTCATCGGCCCCTCAAGGACATTGACCGTCTTCGCTTTTCTATTCATCAGCATAGAGATGCCCCATCAGATCGGTGTGGTACATGCCCGACAAGAACTCATCGTTTGCCAGCACGTCGAGCTGAAGCTCGCTGTTTTCGCTCACGCCCTCAATCACGAGCTCGCCCAGGGCCGAGCGCATCTTGCGAATGGCGCCGTCACGCGTGGGCGCACACACGATGAGCTTGCCGAGCATGGAGTCGTAGTACGGCGGAACGTTCGCACCGGTAAACATGGCCGAATCCCAGCGCACGCGCGGACCACCCGGTACACGCAACGCGGTGACCGTTCCGCATGACGGCAGAAAGTCCGGCGTTTCGGCATTGATGCGGCACTCCATGGCGTGGTTGCGGACCGGCATGTCCTCCTGCTCAAAGGGCAAAGGCTGGCCGGCCGCCACGCGCAGCTGCCACTTGACCAAGTCGGTATCGGTCACAAACTCCGTAACCGGATGCTCCACCTGCAAGCGCGTGTTCATTTCCATAAAGTAGAAATTGCCGTCGTCCGAATACAGGAACTCGATGGTACCGGCTCCTTCGTAGCCGACGGCACGAGCCAGGTCACGCGCCGCCTTGTGCATGCGAGCACGAATGTCGTCGTGTCCGTCGAGGCACGGCGCGGGGCTCTCCTCGATCAGCTTTTGGTTGCGACGCTGCACCGAGCACTCGCGCTCGCCGAGCGAAAACACATGGCCCTGCTTATCGGCCATAATCTGCACCTCAACGTGGTGGGCCGGCGCGACGAACTTCTCCATGTAGCACTCGCCGTCGCCAAAAACGGCCTCGCCCTCGGCACGCGCCTCGATGAACGCCTTTGCCGCGTCTTCCACGCACTCGACCTTGCGAATGCCGCGACCGCCGCCACCTGCACGCGCCTTGATGAGCACGGGGCAGCCAATGCGCTCGGCCTCGGCCGTCGCCTCCTCGGGACTTTTGAGCAAATCGCAGCCCGGCACGATGGGTACGCCCGCCGCGGCAGCCGTTCGGCGTGCGGCATCCTTGTCGCCCATGCTGTCGATGACCTCGGCCGAGGGACCGACAAACGCTAGACCATACTTGTCGCAGTCGCGTACGAAGCTCGCCTTCTCGGAAAAGAAACCGTAGCCAGGATGGATCGCCTTTGCCCCCGACTTCACGGCACAGGTGAGCACGGCATCGTCGTTGAGGTAGCTCTCGGCAAGACGCGGGCCGCCGATGCAATACGCCTCGTCGGCAAGCTGCACGTGCAGCGCGTTCCGTCAATATCATACCAAGAGCAAGGGAGCGCAAGAAGCGCACGAGGCGATTCGTCCGACCTATATCAGCAATGA
>USJQ01000218.1 GCA_900554985.1 uncultured Collinsella sp.
ATGGCGTTAAAGACCAGCTTGCGGTGGGCGAGGTCACCAACATGTACGTGATCGTGGAGAAGATGGAGCAGGCCGCGCGCGTCGTGCGCCCGTAGCGTATTGGTTGGAGTTGCCATGAGGGAGAAGCGCCCGGCGCTTGTCATCACGTTTCCCACCACGGCGGCCGCCATGGGTTGCGAGTCCCTGTGCATCGAGCGCGGTCTTCCCGGGCGGACGATTCCCGTGCCCGGGGAGGTCGCTGCCGGCTGCGGTTTGGCGTGGAAGGCGTTGCCTGCCGATGAGGAGCTGCTGCGCGGCGAACTCGCCGCGGCGGGCGTTCCCACCGAGGGCTTTACGGTGATCGACATGTGGGAGGTCGTGCGATGATCTACCTGGATAACGCGGCGACGACCATGCACAAGCCGCAGGCGGTCATCGATGCCGTGACGCAAGCGATGTGCTCGCTCGGCAATGCTGGGCGCGGTGCCACCTCGGGTGCGCTCGATGCGGCACGTACCATCCACGGCTGCCGCGCCAAGCTTGCGCGCTTGCTGGGCTGCCCGCGTGCTGACCATGTTTGTTTTACGCCCAACTCCACCGCGGCGCTCAACACCGTTATCAATGGCGTGGTGCGCCCCGGCGACCGCGTGGTCACGACGGTGCTTGAGCACAACTCGGTGCTACGTCCGCTCAACCGCTTGGCGGCAGAGCAGGGCGGGACCGTTGAGCATGCGGGCTGCGACGCGAACGGTGTGCTCGACTACGACGAGCTCGAGCGGTTGGTCACGCCGGGCACGCGTGCCGTGGTGGTGACGCACGCCTCCAATGTGACCGGCAACGCGGTCGACATTGCGCGCGTGGCTGCCATCGCGCATGCGGCCGGCGCGCTGGTGATCGTCGACGCCTCGCAGTCTGCCGGCGCGATGCATATCGATATGCAGGCCATGGGGCTCGACATTGTGTGCTTTACCGGCCATAAGGGGCTCATGGGACCTCAAGGCACCGGCGGCCTGGCCGTGGCGGAGGGCATTGACGTGGTTCCGTGGGCCATGGGCGGCACGGGCGTGCACAGCTTCGATGCGCTGCAGCCGCTTGAGTGGCCCACGCGCCTTGAGGCGGGTACGCTCAACGGTCACGGCATCGCGGGCCTTTCCGCAGGTCTCGACTTTATCGAGGCGCAAGGCGGGGTCGAGGCGATTGCGGCACACGAGCGAGCACTGGCGGATCGCTTCCTTGCCGGTGTGCGCGAGATTCCGGGGATTAAGCTCTATGGTGCCTTTGGCCAACCGACGCGCTCGGCGATCGTCTCGCTCAACGTGGGCGATATCGACTCTGCCGAGATCTCGGATGCACTCATGCAAGGGTGGGGGATTGCGACGCGCCCCGGCGCCCATTGCGCCCCGCTCATGCACCGTGCGCTGGGGACCGAGCGTCAGGGTGTCGTTCGCTTCTCGTTTGGGTATTTCAACACGGACGAGGAAGTCGACACCGCGATTGACGCTTTGCGCGATTTAGCCTGCTAGAGCGTATATACTTGCGGGACGGGTCTTTTGCCCGTCCCGTTTTTGTTTCGACCCGAAAGGTGTGTCTATGGCCTCATCCGCCTCGCGTGGTCTGCGCTCCGACCATGTCGTTACCGTCGGCATCGCCCTGTTCTCGATGCTCTTTGGCGCCGGCAACCTTATCATTCCGCCGCTGCTGGCGCTGCAAGCAGGTTCAGCCACGCCGGTCGCCATGCTCGGCTTTCTCATCGCCGCCATCGGCCTGCCCGTCATGGGCTTTATCGCCGTGGCGCTTGCCGGAACGGCGCGCGAGCTTGCCGGCCGCGTGCACCCCAAGTTCGGTGAGTTCTTTGTTGCGGCGGTGTATCTGGCCATCGGCCCGTGCCTGGCCATTCCGCGTACGAGCTCCACGGCCTTCGAGATGCTGGTGCCGCTGCTGCCCGAGGGCGTTTCGCTTGGCACGGCTCGTCTGGTGTTTGCCGTTGGCTTCTTTGTCGTCGCGTTTGCTCTCACGCTGCGCCCGGGTGTCATCACGCGCGTGCTCGGCCGCATTACGGGCCCCGCGCTCATTGCGCTCATCGTGTTGGTCGTGGGTGCCGCCGTGGTCTCGCCACTGGGACCGGCTGCCGCGCCTCAGGCTCCCTACGATGCAGGCGCCGCCGTGCAGGGCTTTTTGACTGGCTATCAGACCATGGACCTGCTCGCGTCGCTCGCCTTCGGCATCATCATCGCCGAGACCATCCACGAGTTGGGCGTTACCGACGATAGGCGCGTGGCCTTCGAGATCTCGCGTTCGGGTGTGATCGCCGGCGTGCTCATGGCCATCATCTACTGCGGCCTGGCGCTTGCCGGAATGCAACTCGGCACGGTTATGCCCGATGCCACCAACGGCGCTGCCATCCTCGCTCGTTCGGCCTCCATGCATTTTGGGCTTGCTGGCACGGTCGTGGTCTTCGCGATCTTTTTCCTCGCCTGCATGAACGTGTGCGTCGGTCTTATTAGCTGCTGCTCGCGCTATTTCTGTGAGACGTACGTAGTTGAAGGGGGAGCGGAGGCTTCCGAGGGGGCCATGCGCCGCCCCTTCGCGATCCTTGCCTTTGTGTTCGCGGCGTTTTCGTGCGTGCTCTCCAACGTGGGCCTCGACGTGATCCTTATGTTCTCGGTGCCCATGCTTAACGCCTTGTATCCCGTCGCCCGCTCCATAGGATATCTTTAGATCGGAAAGCGTCGTGTAGGGGAAGAGTGTAGATTTCGGTGGTCGCCGTGTCATTATAAAATTCTTGACTTAGCCTATAAATTCCCTTATTCTCTTACCAGTTTGTTACTCAAATGCTATGGGGTAACAAAAATAATA
>USJQ01000219.1 GCA_900554985.1 uncultured Collinsella sp.
TCCCTTGGTGCCGGTGATGCCCACGATCTTGACGTCGTGGTCGGGACGGTCGTAGACCTCCGGCGGCAACAGGGCCATGGCCGTGCGAACACTATCAACAACCAGCATCGCAGCACCGCCCTCCTTCGCCAGCGGCTCCAGAGACTCGACCAGCGACTCCTCGCACACAAATGCGACGGCGCCCGCATCGAGCGCCATGCTCAAAAACGCGGGCTTAAAGGCAGCACCTTTACAGAAGAACACGTCACCTGCCGAGACCACCCGCGAATCAAACGAGCAGCCGGTCACGGCACGCTCGTCAACCTGCTCTGATGCGCGCAGCTCGCCGCACACGTCGAGAAGCTTGGCAAGCGTATCGACCGTGGTCACGGTCGCGGAATCCGAATGGTGCATCTTTCACCTTTCTCAGCCATTTGGCAGGGACGGTTTTCATAGTAACTGAAACGTGCTCGCGCAAAAACGGCTCCCGGAGGAGCCGTTACGCGCAGGCGTTCGTAAGCCGAGGCTAGGCAGCCTGAACAGAAGGCTGGCCCTCGTCGATAAAGAAGCGCTTGTACCACACTAGGAACACGAGCGGCGTATAGATCTTGCGCTGGAAATCGCCCTTGCCCGCAAAGTGCAGATCGAGCAGGTGCATAAGCTCGTCGGTATTGAAGAACTCGCTTGCCCACGGCGCGGTGAAGTACTCCTTGACATAGTCGTACCACTTTTGCTCGCGCAGCCAGTAGACAATCGGCACCGGGAAGCCCACCTTGGGACGGGTGGCCCACTCATCGGGCAGCGACTTGTTGGCAGCGTGGCGGAGTACCTGTTTGTTGCCGTTCTCGTTGATGCGGTAGCGGTCGGGAATGTGCTCGGCGAACTCCATGACTTTGCGGTCCAGGAAGGGCACGCGCAGCTCCAGCGAGTGCGCCATGCACATCTTGTCGGCCTTGAGCAGAATGTCGCCCGGGAGCCACATGTTCATGTCCAGGTACTGCTTCTTGACCAGTTCGGGCTGACCCTTCACGCGTGCGTAGATGGGTGCAGCGAGCTCAAAGGCGCCATCGCCGGTGTTGCACTCGGGCTTGAGCACGCCGTCGACCTCGCGCTCCGGCCATACCAGAGCCTGTCCCAGGAACGACTTCTCGGGGATCTCGGCACCCTTGACCAGGAAGTTATGTCCCTTGAAGTACGGCATATGCAGCGCCAGGTTACCGAGCGCGCGACGGATGGGCAGCGGCACCATCTTTTTGTACTTGCGCACCGGGACCGTGTCCTCGTAGTAGGCGTAGCCGCCAAAGAGCTCGTCGGCGCCTTCGCCCGAAAGCACGACGGTAACGTCCTTGCGGGCCATCTCGGCCAAGAACCACAGCGGCACGGAAGACAGGTTGGACTGCGGCTCGTCCATGTGATACTGGATGTCCTCGAGCGCACCGAAGAACTCGTCGGCGGTAATCATCTTGCGAACGTTCTCGACGCCGAGCTTATCGGAAAGCTCCTTGGCGTAGTTGGTCTCGTTAAAGTTCTTGTAGTCAAAGCCCACCGAGAAGGTCTTGTCGGGCATGAGGCAAGCGGCGATGTAGCTGGAGTCGACGCCACCGGAGAGGAACGACGCGACCTTGACGTCGGCGATACGATGGGCCTCGACGCTCTCGTGCACGACCTCGTCCAGCTCATCGACATACTCTTCGAACGGCTTCTCGACGGCAGAGTAATCGCAATCCCAGTAGCGCTCGATGTTCATCTTGCCGGTCGGGATATCGACGGTAAAGTAGTGCGCCGGCGGCAGCTTGTAGACACCCTCGAAGAAGGTCTCCTCGGTTGCCGAATACTGCAGCGTCATGTACGGACGCAGGGCCTTTTTGTTGACCGCCTTGTGGAAGTGCGGGTAGTCCAGGAAGCTCTTGATCTCGGAACCAAAGAGCACGCCCGGAGCGCCGTCGCCCGCATCGGCCATGGGATAGTAGTAGAGCGGC
The DNA here is from genome assembly GCA_900554985.1 of uncultured Collinsella sp. Lineage (GTDB taxonomy): Bacteria > Actinomycetota > Coriobacteriia > Coriobacteriales > Coriobacteriaceae > Collinsella. The sequence goes on from USJQ01000219.1 coordinate 1,959, forward strand.
TTGATGCCAAAGATGTCGCGGGCGCCAAAAAGCTTGTTCTTCTTTTTGTCCCAGATGACGAAGGCGTACATACCGCGCAGGCGATCGAGAACGGCCTCGCCCCACTCCTCGTAGCCGTGCAGGAGGCTCTCGGTGTCGGCGCCGCAGTGGAACTTGTAGCCCTTGGCCTCGAGCTCGGAACGGAGTTCTTGGAAGTTGTAGATCTCGCCGTTGAAGACAATGACGACGCTACCGTCCTCGTTGGCCATGGGTTGGGCGCCAGCCTCGGTCAGGTCGAGGATCGACAGGCGGCGGAAGCCGAGGGCAACGCGGCCGTCGATAAACTGACCGCCCATGTCGGGACCGCGATGGACGATGCGGTCCATCATCTTGGTGAGCACCTCGGATTGGTTATCCGTCCCACCGACAAAACCGACAAAACCGCACATATACTATCCCCGCCGCTGTTGCTGAGCATCAAATCGAATCAGTAGCTTTTGAGTATACCCGAGGGCGTAAAGAGGGGCGGAATGTTCAGGCAATCTCAACTGAATCAGCTCCGCTGTGACACGCGCCGGTTACCTTTAATGGATATGAGGTGAATGAGGCGATTGTTTTGCTATACTCTCTCCGCACGGGCGATTGGCGCAACGGTTAGCGCAGGTGCTTTACACGCACAAGGCTGGGGGTTCGAATCCCTCATCGCCCACCATTGAATTGGAAACGGTCCTCGAAAGGGGACCGTTTTTGTTTGGGCCCATTTCATGGGATTCGAACCCGCAAGGGTGCGGAGCTGAGGAAACGCGAAGCGTTTTCCAGCGCAGCACGCGAGGAGCGAAGCGACGAAGCGGATGCGGGCGGTGGAGCCGCACGCGGACATCCCTCATCGCCCACCAC
>USJQ01000220.1 GCA_900554985.1 uncultured Collinsella sp.
TATATCTGCTACATCGTCGCGGCACTCGTGGTGTTCCTCGTGCTCGCCGTGCAAATGGGTTAAGGAGGGGAGAGCATGAACAACATCGCACTTGCCGTTCTGCAGGGCGTGGTCGTCATGGCCGTCGCGCCGTTCTTCTCCGGTCTCGGCCGCGTGATCCGCGCCAAGATGCACAACCGTCGCGGCCCCAGCATCATGCAGGACTATCGCGACCTGGCCAAGCTCTTTGCGCGCCCCGAGTCCCAGAGCGAGGACGCGAGCTTTGCGCTGCGCATTATGCCGCCGCTGTTCTGGGTGCAGTCATCTTCCTGGTGAAGTGCCTGATCGATTTTGTCGTATGCGGCGTGATCGAGAACTCCTGCTCGCGCTCGCGTTTTAAGGTGCTTGGCAATCAGACCTGGGCCGTCGTGGGCATCGCCGTTCTGGCGTTTGTCTTCGTGGTCGTCGGCGTGTAGGAGAAGGGAGAAACAATGTCATTTGCAGTCAGTCTGTCCCTTCTCGGCTTGGTCGCTATCGCGGCCCCGATGGTGGCCTCGGTGCTCGTCGCCCTGTTCTCCCGTCCGTACGCCAAGTGGTTCAGCGTTTTGGGTGCCGCCGTCTCGACGGTCTGCACCATCGCCCTCGCCGCGAATTTCGCTGGCGCCGGCATGCCCGACACGCAGGTCCCCCTGATCTCGTTTGGGCAGACCCTCGTCATGGGATTCACCTTCGATCGCATGAGCACGCTGCTCGCGCCCGCCTTTGTGGGTATCGGCCTGCTTGTCGTGATCTATTCGATTCCCTATATGAGCGAGAATAACCGTGAGCATCCCGACGCACCGCGTCGTCGCTTCTACGCGTACCTCGCGACCTTCATCGGCGCCATGGCCGGTCTCGTGTACAGCTCGACCCTTTTGGGCCAGCTCGTGTTCTTTGAGATCACGGGTGCGTGCTCTTGGGGCCTCATTAGCTACTACATGACGCCTACGGCCAAGAAGGCCGGCATGAAGGCTCTGATCATTACGCATATCGGTGCGCTCGGCCTGTATCTGGGCGCCGCCATCGTGTTTGCCCATACCGGTACCTTCGCCATTACCGCGATTGCCGGCCTCGACGCCAAGCTCAAGGCTATCGTCCTTTTGCTCGTGCTGTTTGCGGCCTGGGCCAAGTCCGCACAGGTTCCCATGTACATGTGGCTGCCTTCGGCCATGGAGGCGCCGACGCCTGTTTCGGCCTACCTGCATGGCGCCTCGATGGTTAAGGTCGGCGTGTGCGTGTTCGCGCGTGCACTCGTCTCTGCCGGCGAGATCCCCGAGATCGTGGGTTGGGTCGCCATTATCGACGCCATGGTCACCATGCTCTTTGGCTTCCTTATGTACCTGCCGCAAAAGGACATGAAGCGTCTGCTGGCCTTCTCCACGATTGCCCAGCTCTCCTATGTGTTCTTTGGTCTGGGCCTTTCGGTCTTTGGCAGCCAGCTGGCCTTCGATGGCGCCGTCTGCCACATCTTTAACCACGCTTTCGCTAAGACGCTGTTCTTCCTGATCGCCGGTTCGTTCTCCTTTACGCTCGGCACGCGTATGCTGCCCAAGCTTCGCGGCATCGTAAAGAAGTACCCGATCTCGGGCGTGGGCTTCGGTGTCGCGGCACTCGCTATTGCCGGCGGGCCGCCCATGAACCCGTTCTTCTCGAAGTTCCAGATCATCGCCGGCGGCTTTTCTGTAGGTGCCGGCAACGTCGCGATCCTGGTGCTCGTGTGCATCATGGTCGCCGAGACCGTCGCCACCTTCGCCTGGTTCCTCAAGTGGATGGGCTATTGCCTGCCCGGCGAGCCGAGCGAAGAGGTCGCTGCGGGAGCCCCGCTTCCCCGTGCGATGGCGTTCGTGTTCATCGTGCTCATCATCATGGTCATCGTCAGCGGCCCGCTTTCGGCCAGCTGGATCGGTTAGGAGGTAGAACGACATGGGTTATTCGATCGTCAACATCCTTGGCGGCCTTCTGATCGTCACGTCCACCATGGTGGTCGTCTCCAAGAACATCAAACATGCCATCAACTGGTATGCGGTGCAGTCGCTGGTGCTCGTGGGGCTGCTCGCTACGCTCGGTGCCACCACCGGTGCGCAGGAGCTGCTTACGTGGGCCGGAACTGCCTTTACCTCCACGGTCGTCCTCCTCTCTTATATCCTCAACCGCGCATACAAGAAGATGGGCGAGCCGAGCGACGCATCACTCAAGGCCGGCCTTAAGCCCGCGTGGGCCATCTGCATCATCGCCGTGGAGGTCGCGATTTGCTTTGCCGTCGTGACGCAGATCAGCCTTCCCACGGCCGAGGTCGCAACGCCTGCGCTCGCTATTAGCTTCGCTCACTTCTTTGTGGGCCTCACCTGCATCATCTCGCAGCGCAACATCATGAAGCAGATCTTTGGTTACTGCCTTATGGAAAACGGCAGCCACGTGACGCTCGCGCTTTTGGCCCCTACCGCTCCCGAGATCATCGAGATCGGTATCGCCACCGACGCCATCTTTGCCGTCATCATCATGTCCATCGTCGTGCGTCGACGACTCCCACTCGCTCGATGCGCGCGACCTGTCCGAGCTGAGGGGGTAGTCCATGGAAACGTTGATTCTCGCCCTGCTCGCGACTCCTTTGGTGTTCTCGCTGGTTATGGCGTTTTTGCCCAAGAACACGTCCTATAACGTGTTTGCCGGTCTCAACCTGGTCTCCGTCGCAGCCGTCCTGGTGCTGTCGATTATGACGGCCGGTGACGTCCTTATGAGCGGCGAAACCGCGAGCGCTCTTGGCCTGTGGTTCGACCTCGATTCGCTGGGCGCCATCTTTGTGCTGCTC
>USJQ01000221.1 GCA_900554985.1 uncultured Collinsella sp.
ACCTGAGAGGTATCAATCGCGAGCGTGTGCTCGTCGAGAACATCGATCGTAGCGCCCATGCCCTTGAGCACCTTGCCCATCACGTGGACATCGGAAATATCGGGCACGTTCTGCAGCGTCGTCTTGCCCGGCGCCAGAAGCGTTGCCGCCATGAGTTTGAGCGCGGAGTTCTTGGCGCCCGAGACGGGCACGGAGCCTCCGATGGCGTGACCACCCTCAACGCGGATAATATCCAAGGTCTACCCTTTCAAAAAGCATGCCCGGGGTGGCTAGGCCATCCCGGGCATGATGTGTTCGCAAATGGTCGAACGCTAAATCGTTTGACTATTGGGCAAGCTTGAGCTTACACCATGCGATTTCATTATAGAGGTAGGCGCGGCGTGCATCATCCTCCGACAAATTACCCAGCTTCTCTTCAAAACCTTGAATATCAGCTTTAAGCTTGTCGGCATCGACGGTCGCCAAATCGCAAGCGCGCTCGGCGAGAACGGTCACGACATCGTCCGCAACCTGGGCATAGCCGCCGGCCACGGCAAACGTGTGGTCGACAGTGCCCATGGCCTTATCGGAAACGCGAACGTAACCGCGGTCGATCGTGCAGATCTCGCTGGAGTGAGCAGGCAGAACGCCAAACTCGCCATCCGTGGACGGAATCGACACAAACGCAGCGTCGCCCTCATAGGCGCAGCTCACGGGGCACACGATGCGGATACGCATAACCTACTTCTCCCCCATCTTGCGGGCGCGCTCGCGCACGTCCTCAATCGTGGAAGCATAGCGGAAAGCCTGCTCGGGCAGGTCATCGGCCTTGCCGTCGACAATCTCGGCGAAAGAGCGGACGGTATCCTCGACGCGGACGTAGACACCGGGGTTACCGGTGAACTTCTCGGCGACGTGGAAGGACTGCGAGAGGAACTGCTGAATCTTACGGGCACGGTTGACCGTAAGGCGCTGCTCCTCGGACAGCTCGTCCATACCCAGAATGGCGATGATGTCCTGAAGGTCGGAGTACTCCTGCAGGAGCTCCTGGACCTTGACGGCGACACGGTAGTGCTCCTCGCCGACGATCGAGGGATCGAGAGCGTCGGAGGAAGACGCGAGCGGGTCGATAGCCGGGAACAGGCCGAGCGACGAAATGCTACGCGAAAGAACCGTGGTGGCGTCGAGGTGCGTAAACGTCGTGGCAGGCGCCGGGTCGGTCAGGTCGTCGGCGGGGACGTAGACAGCCTGGACGGAGGTAATGGAGCCCGTCTTGGTCGAGGTAATGCGCTCCTGGAGGTCGCCCATCTCAGTAGCCAGCGTAGGCTGGTAACCAACGGCGGACGGCATACGGCCCAGCAGTGCGGAAACCTCGGAACCGGCCTGGGTGAAGCGGAAGATGTTGTCGATGAACAGCAGAACGTCCTGGCCGCGATCACGGAAGTACTCAGCGGTGGTAAGGCCGGCCAGACCGATGCGCAGACGCGCTCCGGGCGGCTCGTTCATCTGACCATAGACCAAGCAGGTCTTGTCGATAACGCCCGACTCGCTCATCTCGAGGAACAGGTCGGTGCCCTCGCGGGTACGCTCGCCGACGCCGGTGAACACCGAGGTGCCGCCGTGCTCCTGGGCGAGGTTGTTGATGAGCTCCTGAATCAGAACGGTCTTGCCGACGCCGGCGCCGCCGAACAGGCCCGTCTTGCCGCCACGGATGTAGGGCTCGAGCAGGTCAACGGCCTTGATGCCGGTCTCGAAGATCTCGGTCTTGGTGGTGAGCTCGTCAAAGCGGGGCGCTGCATGGTGGATGGGGTAGAACTCCTCCACCTCGGGCATGGGCTTGCCGTCGACGGGCTTGCCCATGACGTTCCAAATGCGACCGAGCGTCTTGGGACCAACGGGCATCTTCATGGGCTCACCGGTATCGGTGGCGATGAGGCCGCGCTGCAGGCCGTCGGTCGAGGACATGGCGACCGTGCGGACGACGCCGCCCGGAAGCTGGCTCTCGACCTCGAGGATCGTGCTCAGATGACCGATCGGGGTCTCGGCCTCGACCGTGAGCGCGTTGTAGATCGGGGGCACCGCGCCGTCAAACTTGACGTCGACGACAGGGCCGATGATACGCACGATGCGACCATCACCGGCAGTCGTCTTCTTGGTGGCTTCCTCGACCGCAAGCTTTACGGTGTTATTAGCCATTACTGTTCCTCCAATGCTGAGGCTCCGCCGACGATCTCGTTAATCTCGGTCGTGATCGAAGCCTGGCGCACGCGACTATACGTGCGGGTAAGGGTCGAGATGATCGCGGTGGCGTTTTCCGTCGCGGAGTGCATGGCCTTGCGGCGTGCACCCTGCTCGGCAGCCGCCGAATCGATCAGGGCCTGGTAGATGACCGTCAGGATATAAGACGGCACAAGCTTGCCGAGAACATGCTCGGGAGAGGGCACGAACTCGAACGTGGACGAGATGCGCTTAGGGGCGTCGGTCTCGTTCTTACGCGGACGGTGGGCCATAGCGATCATCTCGGGGTCGAGCGGCAACAGATGCTCGACGCGAAGCTCCTGATCCACGCGGTTCTTGGCGTGGTGGTGGACAAGCTCGACACGGTCAAGCTCACCGGCACGATACGCATCGCAGATATGAGAGGAGATCATGCGGGCCTGATTGAAATCGGGCTCAGAGGAGTTGCCCTCAAAGTGCATGACAACGTTTGCGCGGTCACGGAAATACGTGGCCGGCTTACGCCCGCACGCGATGATCTCGCACTCGATGCCGTCGTTCGCCCAAGAAGCGGCGAGCTTTTCGGCCGTGCGCTCCACCGTCGTATTGAAACCGCCG